>CAZUWN010000012.1:0-14625 GCA_964624105.1 uncultured Candidatus Planktophila sp.
GTGATTCAATTTCCGCATTTCTAACCATGCGTTCTAACTCGGCAGCTTGTTCACGCAGTCCATGTCCTTTATAGGTATTTGGATATTCAGTAGTTGTGCCATCTTGCATCACTAACCGCATACTTGCTGGATTATAGAAAGTCCGATCAATTTCAATTCGCCCAAGAGTGCCGGCAATCGTTGCTCTGCAGGGCGTGCTTGTTATCAGAGTTGTCGTGAGAACTGCTTGAGCACCATTTTCATAATCCAAAATTGCCGAAGTCTGGCTATCTACGCCTTTCTCCGTCAACACACCCGTAGCAGTAATTTGGGAAGGTGCACCAAGCACCATATGAGCAAATGAAACTGGATAAATTCCTAAGTCAAGTAGTGCGCCACCTGCAAGGGCTGGTTCGGTAAGTCGCGGATTCTCATGATCGATTAAGTACTGGCCGTGATCAGCTTCGACGTTAACTATCTGACCGATTACACCGCTGTTTAAGATCTCACGAACCTGTGCGATGTGTGGCAAAAAGCGAGTCCACATTGCCTCAAGTAGAGCTACGTTATTTGATATTGCAGCAGCAACCATCGCTTGAGCTTCAATTGCATTTACCGCAAATGGTTTTTCACAGAGAACGGGCTTACCGGCATTTAGCGCCAGAAGCGTATTTGCCACATGCTGCGGGTGCGGTGTTGCGATGTAAACCGCATCGATCATCGGATCAGCAACTAACTCTTCGTAACTTCCGTATGCAGTACAGCTCGGGAACTCAAGTGCGAAGTCGCTAGCTTTTTCTAACGAACGTGAACCAACTGCTTGAACTATGTGGCTATTGAAGTAGGAGAGATCGCGAGCAAAAGCCTTGGCAATTCCACCAGTTCCAATAATTCCCCATCGAAACTCAGGCTTATCGAAATCAGATTTGGTAAATTGTGGTGAGTTAGATGTGGGCACCATCTTCGCCTTCTTCCCGAGTTAGATTCCAACGATATAAGAGTGTTGCGAGTCCGCCAGTTGTTGCTAGCAGTCCTGGCCAAGGTTCAACTCCGAATGGATCAAAGCCGAGTACAGCAGAAGCGACAATCCAAATCGGCCCAACAATTAACGCCATTACCGCAATTTTGTTTGCCCGCTCTTTAATTCTGGGCAAATCTGGATCTGGTGCAACAAAGCGCTCAGAATCATCAATCGCAGCTAGTTGATCTAAATAGGTAGTTGGTGATGATTGATCAAGTGAGAGAGTTGAAACAATAGAATCGAATTCAGCATTTACTAATTCAGAATCATCATCATTTCTTAAATCATGAATATTCTTGCCTACTATTTCGTACTCATTAATTAGTAGCGGAACTTTATAATCATCGTCATCAACGCTGGCATGAGTAACAATTACAGTGTGGCCTTGTTCTTGAAAACTGGCACAAAGATCTATGGCATCTTCAATTGGCTGACGAACACCAAGAATTATTAAAACTGCAATTTTTGCCTTATCGCCAGAACCTTTAAGAATCAGATCTGGGGGAGTTAAATCATCGCTCACGAGTGCCATAATTGCATAAGAATTCAGTGCAATGGAACCGATTTAGCGTTAAATTAGGAAGTGCGTAGGATTACCCTCTAGTCCGAGCGAGATAAGGAGTAACCGAATGGGCAAAGCTGATGATGTCCCTTATGGTCTTTTGCGCTCCTTCCTAACTCCATTTTTAATGCTGGCATTTAGACCTAAGGTAAAAGGACTGCGCAATGTTCCGCTCAAGGGCCCAGTCATCATGGCTTCGAATCACCTCTCATTTAGTGACTCGATTTTCATGCCCTTGGTTGTTCCGCGCAAAGTTACCTTCTTGGCCAAGAGTGAGTACTTCACTTCACCTGGACCTAAGGGACTACTTAAGAAATTAACTTTCATAGCACTCGGTCAAGTATCAGTAGATCGTTCAGGCGGACGTCGAAGTGAAGCTGCTTTGCTAACCGGCTTGAGTGTTCTAGCTCAAGGAAAATGTTTAGGAATTTATCCTGAAGGCACTCGCTCTCCTGATGGTCGCCTCTACAAAGGACGCACAGGTATTGCTCGATTAGCTATCGATTCCGGCGCACCGATTATTCCAATCGCGATGTTTAATACCGAAAAAATTCAACCAACCGGCACTGTGATCCCAAAAGTGATGCGCGTTGAAATGATTTTCGGTGAGCCGATGTATTTCGAAGGTGATTCAAGTGATCTTAATTATTTACGCGAAGTCACCGATCAAATTATGAAGAAGATTCAAGAACTCTCCGGCCAAGAGTATGTTGACATTTATGCCACAAAGCGGAAAGAACAGATAGCGGACGAAGAAGAGTAGTTTTTTACTCTAACCCCAAGCGTTGGGTTAAGTAGTTACAAGTTCCGCAACCAGAACCTGAATCCGGAAAATCACCATCGATCACAGTGATTAGTTCTTCGATGACTTTAAAGAAAGTATCTGGTTCGCGTTCAACGGCAACATACTTCTGTTCAACTCCGAAACCGTAATTACTCGCATTATCGCCAAGTATGGAGTTTGGTTTCCAAACTAATAGACCCATCGAAGCTACTTCGCGTGCTTTGCCGGCCGCTGGATTTTCTAAAGCAAATGCATATGACTCAAGCTGTGGGGCATAGAACTGGCCGCTATCGCGTTCTGATTCAGAAACTTTGCAATCAATTAAACCAAGCGTGCCATCATCATTTTCGGCCAGGACATCGTAGATACCCAAGATTCGCCATGGTGTCTTAGTGCCATTGATACTGATGTAATCACTCTTAACCCATTCGCCCCATTTGGTTATCTTGCCGGGGCGTAACGATGGGTCTAGGTCGGGCATGCTCGCACCGCGAAACTGTGCCTCTTGCAATTTAGATAAGGTGCCAACGATCGGGAACTGACCTGGCAAAGTTACTTTGAACCAATACTTAATCCAGATGCAACGCTTGCAAGTACTTAAACCGAAAGTTAAATCACTTGGTGCGATTGTGTCGCGCGCGGGCTTTGCTGGTTTCTTGATCACAGGAGTCCTAACGCGGTTGAAAATATTACGGAGGCACCTAAAAGAATCATTACGCAACCTCCGGTAGCTCTAAGTTTTTCCAGTCTACTCGCATCGCCGGCTAACCAGGCGCGTGCAGTTCCGGCGAGCAAGCCCCAACTTCCATCGCTGAAGAAGGCTAGAACTGAAAAGAGAGCACCGAGAAAAAGTAGTTGGCCAGTAACGCTTCCGCGATCACGATCAATAAATTGTGGCAAGACAGCTGCATAGAAAACTAAACCTTTGGGATTTAGAACACCCACCATAAAGCCATCGCGAATAGATTGAAATACTCGTGGCTCTACCGGACCTTGATTAGTCATATCCGCTGCATGCACTTTTCGTTTACGGATCGCATCGATTCCGAGATAGACCAAATAAAGTCCGCCGCCCCATTGCACGGCAACGAAAGCTAAATCAGAACGTTGCAGAATTGGACCCAAACCAAATGCAACTAAGGATGAGAGAACAAAGGCACCAGTTACATTGCCAGCCACAGTTACCACAGCAACTTTGCGTCCCCATGCGATTGCTCGAGCTATTACAAATAGAACACTCGGACCAGGGGCCAAAATAATAATCATCGCGGCAATGATGTATTCAACGAGGCGCGATGGAATAACCATTTGGCGATTCTAATGCTTAGATCTTAAAACGCTGGGGAAATACAAAAGGGGCCGGTTTCCCGACCCCTTTTGCCTAAAGCGACTTGGCAGGTTTACTTGCGTGCTTCGGCGAGCGAGTGCAGTACTCGATAGCCGATTACTGCAACTAGCGTTGCATTTACGATTCCAGTAAATGTGTAATCGCCTCTAGTCCATGAGTAGTCAGCAATGCCAATAATAAGCGCAGAAGATGCGATCAAAAGGTTTGTGGAATTGGCGAAATCAACCTTATTCTCGATCCAGATACGTGCACCAAGGATGCCGATCATTCCGAAAAGTGCAGTTGAAACGCCACCGAGTGCACCTGCTGGAGTCGCACTAAGTACCGCTCCAAACTTAGGTGATAGTGAAAGACCAACTGCACCGATACCAGCGATCCAGTATGCAGCTGTTGAATAAACTCTAGTAGCTGCCATTACACCAATGTTTTCGGCATATGTTGTTGTGCCAGAGCCGCCACCAAAGCCAGCAAGTGTTGTCGCAACACCATCTGCCATTAGCGCATTACCCATTTGGTCATCAAGATTCTTGCCAGTCATGGCTGAAACAGCCTTAACGTGACCAACGTTTTCTGCGATAAGTACCAACACCACAGGTAAGAAGAGAATCATGATGCTCATGTCAAAGGTAGGTGCGGTAAATGTTGGTAGTGCGAACCATTCGGCAGCTGTGATGCCTTCAGTTTTCACATCACCCATAGCTAAGGCGACTACGTAACCAACAACTAAACCTAGGAAGATGCTGATGCGGCTCATGAAGCCTTTAGACATCACAGTGAACAAGCCGATGCTTCCCAAAGTGATGATTGCAATTAATGGGTCTGCAGTGAAGTTACCTTTTGCAGCGCCAGCTAAGTTAAAACCAATCACCATAACGATGGTGCCGGTTACAACAGGTGGCATCAACCAATTGATCCAACCGATACCGGCTGCTTTAACTGCAAATCCAACTGCAGCAAGTACAGCGCCGGTGAATACGATTCCACCAAGAGCGGCAGCCATTCCACCGGTTGCATTCGCAGCCATTGCAGCACCTATTGGTCCGAGGAATGCAAAAGATGAACCCAAGTAGCTAGGTAATTTATTGCCAGTGATAATTAAAAATAGAATTGTGCCTACGCCCGAGAAGAAGAGCGTGGTTGTTGGTGGGAAGCCAGTGATGATTGGGACCAAGAAGGTCGCACCGAACATTGCGGCAATATGTTGTAAGCCGACACCTATGGTGCGTGGCCAGCTCAGGCGTTCATCAGTTGAAACCACGGCACCGGCAGCAATGCTCTTGCCATCGCCATGCATTTTCCAGGTAAGTAGAGACATATTAAAATAGGCCCTTCCTAATGGCCTCCAATAGATTTGGAAGCGCTAAGAAAAGGGTAAATCCGACTCCCTGGTAAGTTGCCTAGGTCACACGGCGAGTTCACAGAAATCTCGAAACCCCCAGATCAAGCGTGTTTGGGTTGCGCTCAGACTGGAAATCGGTTTAACTATCGCATCGATATATCGAATCGATATATACAGCGGATATATCGGACAGACTAATGGATGCAGGAAGGGGAAGTCGTGCGCTCACGTAGTGAATCACTCGAATTCGCCCTTCTGGGTCTTCTTTCGCAGAACAGCCTCCACGGCTATGAACTGCGAAAGCGTCTAACTGCTATCTATGGGCCATTTCGGGCTCTCTCGTTTTCAGTGCTCTACCCACAACTAAAACGCATGATGCTTGCTGGATTGATTGAAGAATCAACTGAAGCTGCAACCCCACGTCGTTCGCGAATTGTTTATGGGCTTACTGAAAAAGGGCGAGATCGCTTTGAAAAGTTAACCGACACAGTTGGTCCAGATACTTGGGAAGATGAAGGATTTGAAGTTCGCTTCGCATTCTTTAGCCCAACATCAACGACCAACCGAGTTCGAATTTTAGAAGGACGTCATCGACGTTTGAAAGAGAAGGCAGAGATTCTGCGTGGCGAGCTAGAGAAGTCGCCAATTGGAATCGATAAGTACCTGGAGGAGTGGCGACGTCACTCTCTTGAATCAGCAGAACGAGAAATTGTTTGGCTGGAAGACATGATCAAAACCGAGAGGAAATAACGTGAATATCACAACCGGTAAAGGCGATATCCGAGTAGCAATTGTAGGCGTTGGAAACTGCGCTAACTCATTGGTGCAAGGCGTTACCTACTACAAAGATGCAGCCCTTGATCAGGAGATTCCTGGCCTTATGCATGCAACCATTGGCAACTATCACATCAGCAACGTTAAGTTCGTTGCAGCCTTTGATGTTGATGCCAAGAAAGTCGGCTTAGATTTAGCTGATGCCATTTGGGCAAGCGAGAACAACACCATCAAGTTCAGCGATGTTGCAAAGACTGGTGTTCCAGTTCTTCGTGGCGTTACAAATGATGGACTTGGTAAGTACTACCGCGAAACCATTACGGAGTCAGATGCACCAGCAGTTGATGTAGTTGCGGTCCTTAAGGAAGAACAAGTTGATGTTCTAATTTGTTACCTGCCTGTTGGCTCTGAAACAGCTGCTAAGTACTACGCACAATGTGCAATTGATGCTGGTTGCGCATTCGTTAACGCACTTCCTGTCTTCATCGCATCAGACCCTGTTTGGGCTAAGAAATTCGAAGATGCCGGTCTTCCAATTGTGGGCGATGACATTAAGAGCCAAGTTGGCGCAACAATTACGCACCGCATCATGGCTAAGTTATTCCAGGATCGTGGCGTTCACTTAGATCGCACCTACCAATTAAACGTTGGTGGAAACATGGACTTTAAGAACATGTTAGAACGCGATCGCTTAGAGTCTAAGAAGATTTCAAAGACCAACTCAGTGACATCACAACTAGATCACGATATGGGCGAGAAGAACGTTCACATCGGACCATCGGATTACATTCCTTGGCTCGATGATCGCAAGTGGGCCTATGTTCGTCTCGAAGGTCGCGCATTCGGCGATGTTCCACTAAATCTTGAGTACAAGCTAGAAGTTTGGGATTCACCAAACTCAGCTGGTGTAATCATTGATGCGCTTCGTTGCGCAAAGATTGGCCTAGATCGCAAGATTGGTGGCGCACTGTTGTCACCATCTAGTTACTTCATGAAGACGCCACCGGAGCAATACACCGATGAGCAAGCTCATGTTAAGACTGAAGATTTCATTAGCGGAAAGATCGAGCGCTAATAAATTAGATTAGTAAAGAGAATCGCCGCTAGATTATTAAAGAGAATCGCCCCCTGGACCTTACGGTCTAGGGGGCGATTTGTTGCCCTCACGGAGAGTTGAGGGTTAAATCGTCGCATCCTCGGAGGTGCGACGAATATGGATTAACCCTGCAATTGATAACAGCAACATCAGAAGTGCGCCGGCTAATGCAGCCAGTGCAGAAATTGATGCAATCTGTCCTAGCTCCCAGAATGCATAGGCATTAAGTAGCATTCCGCGGAGTGATTGACCCTTGAAAACACTTTCAACGATCGCAGCTTTCTTGTCAGCATCAGCTTTCAAGTCCGCATTAGTTGGGTCGGCGGCCGCACGACCACTTGCTACGCGATTGTCATTAGAAGCTTCGGCATATGTTGGCATCGCATTTAAATGGAATTGAATGTAATGATCGGCATACATCTGTGCTTGCTTGCCAGTTGTCATGATCTTGTCCGCGTTTGCAGCAAAGAAATCAACTACATCTTTCGATGCTTCTGGATCTCCGGTGTTTCCGGGAATTGAGATTTTCTGAGCTGCTAGTTGATCTCCAACAGCGCCAGTTGCGAAAGTTGCGCCCCAGTTAAGTAGCCCTGCTGCGACAAGTAATAATCCAGATAATCCGAATCCTACAAAAGTGACAATCTTGTCAAAAGTTTTGCGTTTCATCTTTAATTCTCTCCCTCTTAGGCACTCGATTTCGAGTACGAGGTAATTACATCTCTAGGTAATGTGAGAATTGAAGAATTACTTATGAGGCAGCACTCAGGAAATATTGCTGAGTGCCATCACTCGCGATTTCAAACTTAGATAATTATTTTGAATTAATCGTTATGAAGATTACAGATCTGCCGACCATCTGGACCAACTTCTAGATGCGAACATGCGACACCGAGTTTTTCAAAAGCTTGATCGCCGTAATGCGTGCGATATGCCAGTGCCAATAAAACTCTTAGATTGGTATTAACGTCTGCCTTAATTCCAAAGACATGGGCGCTTCGACTGACTGTATTTTCAATTACTTTCTCAGTGTGACCTGTATCAATAGCGATAGCCCCATTAGTTTTGCCTTCGCAAAGCAGCTCTAAAACTAACCGTTCAAATGGGGAAAGTTCGCGGGAACTTATTGTGATGTCTCTAGCCATGGTTGGGACCTCTCCGTCATGGTCAGGCTACTCCGAAATACTCGGAAGTAACCCTATGCTTAGGCTCATGATGGATGTGATCTCAACTAAAAGCCCCGATGGAGTGCTAACACTCAGCCTAAATCGGCCGGCCAAGATGAATGCTCTGACCCGCGAGATGTATGGCGCGCTTGCAAAGGGCCTAAATGAAGCTGCTGGCGATTTCAGTATCCGCGCCGTAATTATTACCAGTGAAGGCGACCATTTCACTGCCGGTAATGACATCAAAGATTTTATGGAAAATCCTCCGACAAGTGATGACACCGAAGTGGCGAAGTTTCTTGGTTCGTTACTCAATTTCCCAAAACCACTGCTAGCAGCCGTAAAAGGAAATGCCGTTGGAGTTGGCACGACAATGCTTCTTCATTGCGATGTGGTTTTGGCTTCACCAACGGCAAACTTCTCGATGCCTTTTACTTCACTGGGCTTAGTGCCAGAAGCTGGTTCAAGTTATCTCTTTCCAGCACTAGTTGGCTATCAACGCGCGGCTCGTATTTTCTTGACCGGCGAATCATTTTCGGCTGCCGATGCCAAGGAGATGGGTCTGGTTACCACGATTGCTTCTGATGTCTACGAACAAGCACAATTAGTTGCAAGCCAGATCGCGGCGCAACCGCCTCAAGCAGTGATCAATACCAAAGCGCTCCTAAAAGCTAGCAAGCACGATGCAGTTGAAGCGGTTATGAAAGCCGAGTTCCAACTATTTTCAATGGCGCTTCAATCCGAAGAAGCCATGATGGCATTCATGAATTTCATGAGTAAGAAAGGTAAATAATGTCACTAGCTGGAAAGAGAATCTTTATTACGGGCGGATCCCGCGGAATCGGATTAGCCATTGCTTTGAAAGCTGCCCGTGACGGGGCATCAGTGGCAATCGCGGCCAAGACTACTGAAGTAAATCCCAAGCTACCTGGCACAATTTATTCAGCTGCGGCAGAGATCGAAGCTGCCGGGGGAGTCGCACTTCCGATTCAATGCGACTTGCGCGATGAAGATCAGATCACGGCTTCTATTGCCAAAGCAGCAGCTGAGTTTGGCGGCATAGATATTTTGATCAATAACGCAAGCGCCATTAACTTAACTAAAACCGAGGCAACTCCGGCAAAGCGATTTGATCTGATGTTTGATGTCAATGTGCGCGGCACATTTTTGACTTCACAAGCTGCAATTCCGCATCTTCGCGAATCAGCTAAAGCTGGCCGTAATCCACACATCTTGACGCTATCGCCACCACTTTCTATGAAAGCTAAGTGGTTCCAACACCATGTTGCCTACACAATGGCTAAGTACGGCATGAGCATGTGCGTCTTGGGTATGTCAGAAGAATTTAGAAAAGAAGGCATTGCGGTAAATGCGCTTTGGCCACGAACTGCAATTGATACCGCAGCTCTGCAAATGATTCCAGGTGTTGATACCGCTGCTTGCCGTACCCCTGAAATTCTGGCTGATGCGGCATATATTATTTTAAATCGTGAATCAAAGGGATGCACAGGTAACTTCTTTGTAGATGATGAACTGCTTGCATCAGAAGGAATTACTGATCTAGAGAAGTATTCGGTTGTTCCGGGTACCAAAGATTTTCTACTTGATTTTTTCTTAGATTGATGCGCAATCTAAAAGTCTTATTGCTCGCAGCTGGACTGGTATTTAGCGGAACCCAGAGTGCAATAGCTCATGCAGAAGTAGTGAAGAGTTTTCCAATGGCGAATTCAACTCTGACGAAAGCGCCGAAGTATGTGCAGTTGGAATTTGGCGAATCGATAACAAACTTAAAGAGTAAGAACGCTAACTCGATTGTGATCCTGGATTCAAAAGCTTCTAAAATTGCAACTTCTAAGATCGTTATTAAAAAGGCTATCGCACGTGTCGAGTTTGTTGGCACACTAAAGCCTGGTAAGTACACCGTTAAATATCGAATCGTTTCGGCAGATGGTCATGTTTTGAACGCGCAGTTCAAGTTCACACTAAGTTAGAATTGCCCTATGAAACCCGAACTAAATGATATTAATTTCATCGACGAATCTGAACGTCGCGGAAAGGCAAGTGATCTCTTCTGGCCTTGGGCTGGCGCCAATGTTTCATTACTGGCCCTTTCTTACGGAGCATTCTTTCTAGGTTTCGGAATCTCTTTCTGGCAAGCAACGATCGCTGCTGTAATTGGCACTGTGGGCTCTTTCGCGTTAGTCGGCGTTAGTTCGCTGGCAGGCAAGCGCTCTAGTGCGCCAACCATGACTCTCTCACGTGCTGCATTCGGTGTTAAAGGAAACTTATTACCAGGGTTACTTTCGTATTTGGTCTTTGTGGGCTGGGAGACCGTTCTGGTCTCACTTGCCACGCTAGCAACTGGCACAGTTTTAGAAAGAGCGACGTCATTGGATCGCAATATTGCGCTAGTTCTTGGCTTTTTAATTGCAGCCTCACTCACTATTTTCGGTGGCGTCTTGGGTCATCCAGTAATCATGAAGTTACAGCGTTGGATCACCGGAATCACAGTTTTAGCAACAGTTACTTATATTGTTTTAACTCTTGATGAAGTTAATTGGGATTCAGTATTTGCGATTAAGGCCGGAAGTACAGCCGGATTAATCGGGGCAATCATCTTTGCAATCACTGGCATTGGGCTCGGTTGGGTAAATAGCGCAGCTGACTATTCGCGCTACCTACCGCGTAGCGTTTCCAGTAAGGCTGTCTTTGGTTGGACTGTGCTTGGCGCAGCTATTGTTCCGATTACTTTGGTTATCTACGGAAGTGCACTTTCTGGCAGCAGCAAAGATTTAAGTGATGCAATTGCTATGGACCCAATCGGGGCTCTTACGCAATTACTTCCAACTTGGTTTCTTATTCCATTTGCATTAGTTGCAATCCTTGGCTTAGTTGGCGGTGCAATCCTTGATCTTTATTCATCGGGCTTAACTCTGATCTCTATCGGAGTTAAAGTAAGGCGGCCAGTAGCTGCAGCAATTGATGGCACCATCATGTTATTCGGAACCATCTATATTGTTTGGTTTGCAACTGATTTCTTCGCTCCGTTCCAGGGTTTCCTAATCACGCTGGGCGTGCCCGTGGCTGTTTGGTCAGCGATATTTGTAGCAGACGTGGTTCTGCGCAAGCGGGATTATGTTGAAGCTGATTTATTCTCGGAAACCGGTCGATATGGTCGGGTAAATCCGATCGCTATTGCACTGGTTGCGATTGGTTCAATTGTTGGCTGGGGATTTGTTACAAATAGTTTTGCTAGTTGGCTTAGCTGGCAGGGCTACTTTATGGGCGCTATTGGTGGCAAGGAAGGACAGTGGGCATACGCCAATGTGGGTGTCATCTTTGCGTTGCTAATTGGTTTCTTTGGTTATCTGTTATTGGGCCGCAAGCGAATCCAGAAACAAGAACTGAGCTAAAAATAGAAAAATAGTATGTATGGATAGACCATTGCGATACTTACCGCTGTCACGATGATTCCAAATTTAGCGAACTTCCAGAACGAAATGTGATGACCTGCTTTAGCTGCCAGACCAATCGCAACAACATTCGCACTTGCTCCGATTATTGTTGCATTGCCGCCAAAGTCGGCACCAAACGCCAAACTCCACCAGAGAACATGTTCTTGGCGTCCAACCAGTCCAACACTTAAGTCAGCAACCACAGGTGACATTGATGCAACGTATGGAATGTTATCTATTAAGCCCGAAAGTACGGCAGATATTCCTAGGATTGAACCAGCAGCTAATTTAGTATCTCCACCAAAGAGATCTTTTAAGTACTCTGAAAACTCTGCCAACGCACCCACGTTAACTAACGCACCGACCATTACAAAGAGACCGGCGAAGAAAACTAAAGTCGACCATTCCACATCTTGCACATAGTCACGAGGCTTTAATCCGCTGATCATTACCAAGATGCCAGCACCAAAGAGGGCGATAACAGATGGCTCAAGGTGAAGGAAAGAGTGGGCCAAGAAAGCCACCATGACCAGGCTAAGCACAACGACGCTTTTTCTGAGCAGAACGAGATCCTTTAAGAAGGAGTGAGCATCAAGTTTCATGATTGAAGCACGATCTCCGGCGCTGTTGATGAGTTCAGTGCGGAATAGGTAAACGATCAGTGGGATTATCACCATTAGAACGAGAACGACCATCGGAGCCATGTGAATTAAGAATGAGTTAAAGGAAAGACCAGCTTTACTGGCAATAATAATGTTTGGCGGATCGCCAACTAAAGTTGCGGCTCCACCAATATTCGACACAAAGACCTGAGCCAGAATGAATGGAATAGGAGAAACATTTAGATGCTTTGTCACGATTAAGGTCATCGGAACTGCCAGCAGGATTGTCGTGACATTATCTAGAATCGCAGATGCTACCGATGTCAAAATCATCAGATAAACAAGAGCGACTTTCGGACTTCCCTTAGATTTCTTGATTGCTGTGATTGCGAGGAACTCAAATAAACCGGTCTTATGAATGACTCCAACGATTATCATCATGCCCAAGAGCAGGAAGATCACATTCCAATCGATTCCAGTTTCGTGGCTGTAGAAAGCTTTATCAGCATCAGTTGCGCCAATAATCACCATCGCTGCAGCGCCAGCTAAGGCAATGGCTATGCGGCTGATTTTTTCAGAGGCGATGAAAACATAGGCAAGCGCGAAAACGACAATAGCCAAAGTCATTTGCATGGCTTGAGAATAACCTAACGCGCTGAGCGCGGGCTCGGAATGCAATAGAATCGAACAATGTCTGAATCAATGGGAATCCAAAGCAACGAAATCAGGCGGTTCATCCCGGTAGACCCAATTCTTAGAACTTTTGCGCTGGCAACTTTGATCAATACTTTCGGTAATGGTCTCTTTATGACTATCGAAGTCATCTATTTCACCACCGTTGTTGGACTCTCACCGACCAAAGTCGCTTTAGCTCTTTCAATCGCTGGGGGAGTATCACTGTTATTTAGTGTGCCCGCCGGTCATATCGCAGATCGCTATGGTCCCAGAAATATTGCGGTTATGGCCTATGCCGCTGAGGGATTTGTGATGGCAGGCTTCTTCTTTGTGCATTCTTACCTTCCCTTTTTGCTTCTTTCAATTGCTTTAGGAATTGTGGGAACAATCGGACAAACGTTGCGAATGGCAATGATCTCTAAATTAGGCACTGGTGACGCTCGTGTTTCGATTCGTGCGTATCAACGCTCTGTTACAAACTTTGGCATTGCTATAGGCACGGTATTTGCAGGAGTTGCGCTGGCAATTAATACCCAGGCCGGTTACCAAACCATGATGTTGCTAGATGCGGCCACTTTTGTAGTTGCAGCCTTTGTTTTTAGCAGATTACCTTTTGTCGAACCGACCGTTGAAAAAGGCGAACCACTTTCATTTATCGCGCTGAAAGATCTTAGATTCCTAGGTGTCACGGCTTTAAATGGTGTTATGTCACTTCACTTTGTATTACAAAATGTGGCAATTCCGCTTTGGGTTGTTCAGGAGACAAACGCCCCACGCTGGTGGGTTTCAGTAATCATGCTGGTTAACACAATCGGTGTAATTCTTTTTCAAGTCCGCGTTAGCCGAGGTTCCGGAGATATCAAAGTTGGCGCTAAACAAGTTCAACGCGCAGGTTTCGCAGTGGCGGCAGCATGTTTACTTTATGCGCTCTCAGCTGGAGTAAATACTTTGCTGGCTTGCACACTTCTAATTCTGGCCATGATGGTTCACGTTTATGGTGAGTTAGTTGGTTCATCGGGTTCGTGGAGTATTGGTTTTGGAATGGCAGATGAAAAACATCAAGGTCAGTATCAAGGCGTTTATTCGCTAAGTTGGGGAGTTGGCGGAACACTTGGTCCATCTTTTGTAATCGCAATGGCAATTACGTTGGGACAAATTGGCTGGGTGTATATGGCTATTCTTTTCGCCATCACTGGAACCTTAAGTCACAAGGTGGTTACCAGAAAGTGGTTCGCTAACTCCTAGCCTTCACCGGCGGTTCTACCGACCAAGGAAACTCAATCCATAAATCAGTGTGACGCCAGACGTAATCGGGCTTCTCAATACTGTGAGACTTTTCGTAGAGAACTGCGCTGCGAACTTCGGCTACATAATCGCCACAGAACTCTCGAACCAATTTCAAAGTCTTGCCCGTATCGGCAACATCATCTGCAACCAGTACTTTCAAACCCGTTAAATCAATTTTGTTTGGAACTGGGGGGAGTACGACCGGCATAGCTAAGCGCTCATTCACACCGGTGTAGAACTCAACGCTCATGGTGAATGTGTTCTTAACACCAAGTGCGTAACCAAGAGCGCCACCCAATAAAAGGCCGCCACGAGCAATAGATAAGACAATATCTGGCTGGTAGCCACTGTCAGCAACTTGTTGGGCAAGTTCCCGTGCAGCTATTCCAAATGTTTGATAATCAAGTCTTTCGCGCTCCTGGCTCATGAAAGTAACTTAGCCAACTTTTGTGGCAAATAAAAACCCCGCCATTTCTGACGGGGTTTTTATTCTTAATTCGATTTAGAGATCGAAATAAAGTTCGAACTCAGCTGGATGTG
>CAZUWN010000013.1:0-14402 GCA_964624105.1 uncultured Candidatus Planktophila sp.
TTACTCGATACAACATTATTGATAAGCCGGTATTTATTGGTTTAGATAACTATGAACGTATGTTTTTTGAAGATGATGACTTCATGAAAGCTTTAAAGAATACTATTTGGATTTCCGTTATCAGTATTCCACTTAGAATATGCTTTGCTATTTTTGCCGCATGGTTATTGACTCGCCCAAAGCGTGGTCGCAATATCTATCGGACAATTTTCTTCTTACCGTCAATGGTTCCTGCTGTTGCTGCGACCATCGTATTTACTTATGTTTTCAATCCGGTTTATGGTCCAATCAACAAGGGGCTCGAATTCGTTGGTGTAAATAACCCGCCTTATTGGTTCCTCGATCCAAATTGGTCGAAATGGGCCTTGATTATTCTTGGCCTTTGGGGCATCGGTGACACCATGATTATTTTCTTGGCAGGGTTGCTTGATGTACCAAAGTCTTTATATGAAGCTGCCGAGCTTGAAGGTGCAAGTGGTTTTCAATCATTTAGATTCATAACTCTGCCGCTTTTAACTCCAGTTATCTTTTTCTCTGGTGTAACTGGTGTCATAGGCTCGTTCCAATACTTTACGCAGGCTTTTGTTGCCTCCGGCCAAGTAAATGACTATTCAAAAGCGATGTATTTCTATGCCACGCATATCTATCAGACCGCATTTAAAGCCTATGAAATGGGCTACGCATCAGCGCTAGCTTGGTTCTTGCTCTTGATAACCATGCTCTGCACTTTAGTAATTCTCAAGACTCAAAAGCGATGGGTCCACTATCCAAACGGGAGCCTCTTTAAATGAGCCAATTTACCGAAGAGAAGCTAAAGCTAATTGACCGCGAAGCCGTAATTCTTAAGCGTAAGAAAAAGTTTAAGGATTTTCTGCAGACGGTTGGAGATCACTCAGCTCTTATAACTATGTCCGTTATTTTCGCATTTCCGCTATTTATGGTCTTCATCATTTCGCTGATGAGTGCCGGCCAAGCTGAAACTAGATCTTTCTGGCCAAAACCATTTGTTTGGCATAACTACATTGAGGTATTCACCACCGTCCCATTCCTGAAGTGGACCTTAAACACCATGTTTGTTTCGGTCATGGGAACAATTGGCGTGGTGATTTCAAGTGTTCCGGCCGCCTATGTGTTATCTAGGTTGCAATGGAAAGGCAGACATACAACGTTTCTAATCATCCTGGGAACAATGATGCTACCGGGCCAAGTTACGCAAATTCCGGTTTACATAATCTTTGCAAAACTAGGCTGGATTCCATCATTCTTGCCTTTAATTGTTCCAGCATTCTTTGGAAGCGCTTTTTCAATATTTTTACTTCGTCAATTCTTTACGAGCATCCCTGATGAAATTTCAGATGCCGCCCGTATTGATGGTTGTAGTGAGTTCAAACTAATGATGAGAATTGTGGTTCCCCTGGCCAAGCCAGCCATCTCGGCCATTGCGCTATTTGCATTCCTCGGATCATGGAACGACTTCTTTGGGCCACTTCTCTATATTGCCGAAAACCCAGATTTATACACTCTCGGCATTGGTTTAAATGCCTTTAAGGGCGACCACCACACTGAAACAAGTTTAATGATGACGGCATCTGTTCTATTTATGCTGCCAGTCATCGTGATCTTCTTTTTCAGTCAGAAAGTCTTCATTGAAGGCGTTACCCTCACTGGCGTAAAGGGGTAGAGGATCAAATGAAGAATGCAGCCGTAGGAATCCCAGCGATTCCTTCACTCATGCGTGAGATCAATGAGCGTCGGGTAATCGATACCTTGCGCTCAAATGGTGCACTCCATGCGGCTGAAATTGCTCGCTTAATCGGATTATCTAAACCAACTACCTCTGACATTTTGCGTGGTCTGGTTGATTTTAATTTAATTCGAGAGTTTGAACCCGGCGAAGGTGATTCAAAGCGAGCTCGTCTAGTTTATGAAGCTGTAAGTGATTTGAAGGTTTCACTTGCTATCGATATCGGAACACGTTTCATTCGCGCCGCGATTGGTGATTTAAATTTAACAACTAGAGCCGAGGCTTCTATTCCAGTTAAATCACTTAAGTTAAGTGATTTAACAAAAGTTATGCACCAGGCGGTAGATAGAGTCTTAAAAGAGTCTGGTTATAAACTAAAGGATGTCGCCGCAATTGCTGTAGGAACTCCTGGTGTAGTTGATCAAAAGACTGGCATCGTTTCAATCGCAGGAACTATCAGCGCACTCGATGGTGTGAATTTGGCCGAATTAATTCGCCAAGAGTTTGGAATCTATCCGACTGTTGAAAATGACATTAACTTAGTAACTGTCGGCGAACAGAGCGCAGGTCACGGAGTCGGAATCAACAACTTTGCCGTTCTCTCGGTTGGTTCTGGTTTAGGTTCTGGAATTGTTCTAAATGGAAAGCTGCATCGAGGGCACCGTGGTGCAGCTGGTGAAGTTTTCTATGTACCTTTCGGAGACCCGCACGATACACATCGCAGCGCCACAAACCCATCTGGTGACCGCATTGCCGAAATCACTCGTGAACTTGCCAAGAAGTATAAGAAATCTACTTTGGTCGAACCATATTCAACTATTGAAATTCTCAAAGCAGCCAAGGATGGCGACGAATTAGGTCGCGCAGTGATTGAACAAGAGGCTGAGCGTATTGCGCTTTATGTTGCTGCGATTTCTGCAATTGTCGATGTCGAACTCGTGGTTTTATCCGGTGGTATTGGGCGGCAGGCGGAGTTCTTCATCGCACCAATCCGCAAACTAGTAAATGAGATTCTGCCATTCCCGCCAAAAATAGAGATTTCCAAGCTTGGGGATAGCGGAATTTTGGTTGGTGCTCTTCAGATAGCTACAGCTCAAGCTTGTGACTTGGTTTTCCAAACCCAGACTGGCGGTATCCCAAAACCAATAGCTGGGTCTATGTAATGAAAATTGCAGTAATTGGCGGGGGTTCAACTTATACCCCCGAACTTATCGATGGAATTTTGCAGCGACATGACCGTTTGCCGGTATCAGTAATCCACCTAATTGATATCGATTTAGAGCGTTTGGCAATCATCGCCGCTTTTGCAAAGCGAATGATCAAAGCTGCTGGCCGCAAGATCGAAATTGAGTTTTCGACAGATGCTCGCAAGGGCATTAGGGGAGCTTCGTTTGTTGTTAGCCAATTTCGAATTGGTAGCCAGAAAGCACGTCACCGTGATGAGTTGTTAGGGCGCAAGTACGGTTTAGTTGGTCAAGAGACTGTTGGAGTTGGAGGCTTTGCAAAAGCACTTCGTACTATTCCGGTGGCACTTAACATTGCTCAGATTATTCAAGAAGAAGCACCCGATGCAATGTTGCTTAACTTCACGAATCCAGCTGGCCTCATTACTCAAGCCTTGAAAACCCATGCCCCTAAAGTTAAATCAATCGGATTGTGCAACGTACCTTGGAATACGCGAATCGAAATCGCAGGCGCTTTAAATGTTTCAGCAAGTGCTGTGGAATTTGATTATGTCGGTTTGAATCATCTCTCGTGGATTCGTGGAGTCAAAGTAGATGGCATCGACCGCAGTCCTGAAGCCATCAGTGCTTTCCGGGGACTAACAATCAACAAGGCTAATCCTGGCGACTCACCTGCCTGGATTCAGAGCACTATTGATTACTTGCAAGCAATCCCAAATTACTACTTACTTTACTATTACGAAGAGAAAGCCTGGGTTGATTACCAAAGCAATAATCCCACTCGTGCTAGCGAAGTAATAAAAATTGAAGAGGTCTTGATTAAGAAATTTGCCGATGAGTCATTAGTTACTAAGCCAGAAGAGTTAATGGAGCGCGGTGGTGCTTACTACTCTGACTCGGCAGCCGAGCTAATGGCTGATATTCATAACGACGCAGGCACCGTTCACATCGTAAATACCCTCAATAACGGTGCTATTCCCGGCTTTCCTGACGATGCCGTAATGGAAATTCCTGCGATCATTAGCAAGGCTGGAGCCAGTTCGGTTAAGGCAAACCCTATGCGTGGTGATATTGATGCCATGGTGCGCAGCGTAAAAGATTTTGAAATGTTGACTATCGATGCAGCTATTACCGGCAATGAGCAAAGTGCTTTGCTTGCTCTTTTAGCAAATCCAATCGGGCCAGATAGTTCCCGAGCCCGTGACCTTTGGCGAGATTTGAAATCCGAAAACAACGGTCTGATTGGTTTATTCAATGAGTAAAGTAATTTTAGGAATTGATGGCGGTGGAACAAAGACGCATGCGGTACTTGTAGATCTTTCAGGAAAGATAGTTGCTACTGCTGCGAATGGCGGAGCCAACTGGGAACGCACTGGAATCGCAGCAACTCAAATAAGCATAATGGAGATAGTTGATCGAGTCCTTGAGTCAGCAGGTATGACTTCCAAAGATATAGTTTCGGCTACTTTTGCATTGGCCGGAATTGATTGGGAATCAGATAAAGAACTTTTCAACCCCACCGCGAACGCGCTCGGACTATCAAATAACACATCATTTATAAATGATTCGATTGCTGCTCTCTTTGCGGGCAGCTCTTCAGGTATTGGGTGTGTTTCAATCGCTGGTACTGGTGGTAAAACTTCTGGGCGTAACTCAACTGAAACTTTTCAGACAATGGGAATGGATTTAGGCGAAGGCGGCGGAGCCGGACAACTTGTTTCTCTGGCTTTAGATTATGTAGCTCGCATTCATCACGGAATAGAGTGCCCAAGTAAATTATCTCAACTCGTGTTGCAAGAAACTGGCTTTACTGACGAAACTTTATTCTTCAAAGCAGTCGCTCGAGATGGACTGCGCTTAACCGAAGATTTGGCACCAAAGATTTTTGACTTAGCAACTGCAGGCGATGCTGGTGCAATTTCAATAGTTACTATAGTTGCAAATCAACATGCCACAGATGTAATTGCCATGATCAATCAACTTGGACTTTCTGGTAGCGCGGTTCAAATAATCCGTGCCGGCGGCCTTCATACAGCTGGCTGCAAAGTCTTTGATCAGGCCTTCGAAAAGAGCGTTAATTTGGCTCATCCTGGCGCTCAAACACAAGTACTAGATATCTCTCCTGTCTATGGGGCAGTTGTACATGCCGCCCATCAGTACTTTGGTCAGGCAACCGAAGATTTCCTGGGCAACATATTCGAAGAAGCACGAACAAAGGGTGAACTATGAGTATAAAAGTTGTAAATGGAACTTCAGCGCAGTCGGCTATGGCAACCGCTTTCATCGAGCGTCACGCCAAGACATTTGCTGGTTTATCTCTCGAGATCAAGCTGAGCAAATCACGAACAGAAAAGGTGGAAGGCTTCACGGTGGCTGCAACTAAAACTAGTAGTCAAATTACGGCTGAAGTTGGTTTAACTCTCGATCATGTTCTGCGATATTCACTAAATGCTTTGAAAAATTGGATCGATTCTGGCGCAGCATCCCCGCTGTCCTTAACCGATGGGCCCGATTTTGCAGTTCGTGGCGTAGTTGAAGGTTTTTATGGCAAACCTTGGACACATGCCCAGAAACTAAAAGGCATTGAATACTTTGCCGATTACAACATGAACACTTATTTTTTGGCACCAAAAGATGATCCACTTCAAAGATTTAACTGGCGCTCATCATTTACTTCAGAATATTTAAAAGAGACAGCTGAGTTAATCAATCACGGAAAGTTGCATGCAGTTGATTTTGTGCTTTGCGTATCTCCTGGTTTATCAGTTGAGTATTCAAATGAGTCAGATGTGGATGCGGTAGTTAATCGGTTTAAGCAGTTAACAGATTTAGGCGCTACGCACTTTGGAATGCTATGGGATGACATTGCCTGGGAAATGCAGCACGATTCCGATAATGCGAAATATGTTTCGACTGCGCAGGCTCATGCCGACTTCACAAATCGCGTTTGGAATAAACTAATTAGTTACAACGAACGAGCACAACTGACCGTTTGCCCTATGCACTACGCCGGTCGCGGAAACGAACCGTATTTGATTGATCTGGGTCGCGAGTTAAAGTCTCGCATTAACTTGATGTGGACTGGTCGCCAGATTTGTTCAGAATATCTCGATATTGCAGATGCGGTGATCTTCGAGCGAAGTGCCCTGCGACCAGCGCTTTATTGGGATAATTTCCCGGTAAATGACGGTGGGCTGCAGGTTAATCTCTACATTGGGCCACTTCGGGGTCGAGAAAAAGGACTACATAAATTCTCTGCCGGTTTGCTCTCAAACCCAATGTTGCAATTCGAGGCATCTTTAATTCCGATCTCGACAATCGGAGACTACCTCTGGAATGGTCAGAGTTACGATCCTGAGAAGGCTTGGGAGACTGCGCTAACAAGAGTAATTCCAGAGGAGAAAGATCGTGTTGCGCTTCGTAAATTCTTCCGAAACACCATGGGCACAACTGTAGGTGGCGATCCAGCGCCAGATTTACGGCAAGTATTTAGAAAAGGCGTTGCGGCTTGGCGTACTGGGAACATGGTCGAAGCTGCTGAGATTTTTGAGTCAGAAGGTGCAGAGATATTCAAGAATCATGACTACTTAACAAAATCAGAGAGCTCAGTTCCAGAATTACTTAAGGATATTTCTCCTTGGCTTGATAAATACCGTTTAGGCGGCGAGGCTCTAATTGGCCTTGGTGAAATTATTCGAACTTGTTCATACGACAAAGATAAATTAATTATCGTCGGTCCGGCTGATGCGCCAGCTAAATTGCAAAAGTTAATTGAGTTGATGGAAAGTAACCGTAAGAACTTATTCGGTGACCAAATTGTTGGCCCACTTAACGAATTAGCTGCCGAACTACAAACCTACAATTCGTAGCCACAAGTCGGCCATGATCTGATGGCCAAGTTTTGACGGGTGAATTCCATCATCGGCTAACTCAACCATTGCCATTTCTTTAGAAATATCTTTGAGGTGTTGATCGAACGGAACGAGTTTTGCGCCAAATTCTGCGGCCATCTTGTGAACGACGGCGATCTTAGGGTCAAGATCCTCGCGCCAAGTATTCATTTCGTCACGCACTTCAAGTAAAAATGGTTCGCATAAAACTAGTTCGGGATTACCTTGCGCTTTGGTAGCACTTAGAACTTGGCGATATCTATTTTCAAAATCTTCCACTGAAGTTGGATCGTTATCATCATAGCGACGCCAAGTATCATTAATGCCGATAGCCACAGATACCAGTGTTGGTTGGTGGGCCAAAACATCGGTATTCCAGCGCTTTTCTAGATCTACTAAGCGGTGCCCGCTTGTGCCAACATTGATGATTTCCCCTGATAGCCGACCACTGTTGGCAATATTAAATACGTAACCATCGCCATAAGGAGGTTCAACCAGTCGACCGCAATCGGTGACACTATCGCCAATAAATACAGTTACATTCGACATAAGGCATATCTTAACTATTAATCGATGCGTAAGATAGTGCTTATGACGGTGGCGAAACTTTCTAATGACCCAAGTTGGCCACGCGCAAATTCATTACTGAAATCAGCTAAAGCAGAATTAGCCATAATCGGTGTTCCGGCTTCAGCGACTGCACTATCGCCAACATCGGCTCATTTAACTCCGGCTGCGATTCGCGAAGCACTTGCTAAATATTCAACTTACGCAGGTTCATCAGATACTGAGCTGCAATCTTCAGGAATAACTGATCTGGGTGACGTTTCTTCACCTGATCATGCTGAAGGTGAAGCAAGAGTTGCTCAAGCGGTAGCTGGATTACTTAATACTCATAGAATCTTGGTCGCACTTGGTGGCGATAACTCAATTACTTATTCTATGGCTGCCGGTCTTTTTCCGGACTTAAGCAAGATTGGCTTAATTACTTTTGACGCACATCATGACTTGCGTGATGGAATTTCTAATGGTTCACCAATCTGGCGCTTAATCGAAGCTGGTTTGCCTGGCAAAAATATTGTGCAGATCGGTTTAAGCGACTTTGCTAATAGTGGTCCATATGCCGATCGAGCAAAAGAAGCTGGCATCACAACAATTCATCGCGCTGAACTACGTGATCGCAGAATTAGTGAAGTAGTTGCTCACGCACTTGAGATTGCTGGCGCTAATGGTCGTGAGATTTATGTTGATGTCGATGTCGATGTTTGTGATCGCAGCGTGGCACCTGCTTGTCCGGCATCCGTGCCGGGCGGGTTAAGCGCTGATGAACTACGCCAAGCTGCCAACTTAGTTGCACGTGATTCTCGTGTGCGCGCAATTGATATCACCGAGATTGATGCGGCTAATGATTCAGAAGATGGTCGCACTGTGCGATTGGCAGCGCTTTTGGTACTTGAAATTGCAGCTGGTTTGGCCGCAAGCTCGCGTTAAATAAGGTCGGCAACCACTTCGCGAGCTGCTTTTACGACTGCCCCAGATGCGACGAGCGCACTAGCAGCTTGCAGTTCCGGCGATAAGAAGCGATCTGGGCCAACGCCACCAACTACTTTACGTAGCTCAGCGATTACTCGCCCAGTAGCAGCGCCAGGTTGCAGGCCAGTGCGCATTTCAATTGCACGAGCAGCTGTTACAAGTTCAATTGCCAGAATGTGGTTTAGATTCTCGACCACTTTGCGTAATTTGCGGGCTGCAGACCAGCCCATAGATACATGATCTTCCTGCATGCCAGAACTAGGAATTGAATCAACACTTGCTGGAGTTGCCAGGCGCTTGTTCTCGCTAACTAATCCGGCTTGAGTGTATTGCGCAATCATCAAACCTGAATCAACACCTGGGTCATTAGCCAAGAATGGCGCTAAACCAGCTGAACGATTTTGATCAAGTGCGCGATCAGTTCGTCGTTCAGCAATCGAACCCAGATCAGCTGCAGCTATCGCTAAGAAATCTAAAACATAGCCAACCGGTGCGCCATGGAAATTACCATTCGATTCAACTCTGCCATCAGGTAATACGACTGGATTATCAATCGCACTTGCTAATTCGCGAGTCGCAATAGTTACAGCATGAGCAATAGTGTCGCGAACTGCGCCGGCAACTTGTGGGGCACATCGCAGCGAGTAAGCATCTTGTACTCGTGAATCATTTTCGCGATGTGACGCCACAATTGGTGAACCTTTTAACATGGCAAAAATATTTGCCGCGCTTTGCGCCTGACCAACTTGTGGGCGTAATGGGAAATGCAGATCTGGGGCGAATACTCGGTCTGTACCAAGTAAGCCTTCAATGCTCATCGCAGTTGTTATGTCAGCAACTGTGCAAAGTTCGGTTAAATCGCTAATTGCCATGATCAGCATTCCGAGCATTCCATCGGTACCGTTAATTAGCGCCAAACCTTCTTTAGCTTCTAGCTCAATTGGCTTAATTCCAGCCGCAGCAAGGGCTTTGGCCGTTTCCATTTCAACGCCATTGGCATCATGGACTCGGCCTTCGCCCATAAGCGCTAAAGCGCAATGGGAAAGAGGGGCAAGATCACCACTGCAGCCAAGTGAGCCAAATTCAGGTACTACGGGCGTAATTCCCGCATTAAGTAGATCGCAATAAGTTTGAGCAAGCTTTAGCCGCACACCTGTGCGGCCAGATGCCATGGTTCGCAAGCGCAAGAGAATCAGTGCACGCACAACTTCGCGTTCAACTGCTGGGCCAACGCCAGCAGCATGGGAACGAATAAGGGATTTTTGCAATTGCGCACGATCTTTAACATCGATATGACGGTTAGCAAGTGCGCCAAAACCAGTTGATACGCCATAAACCGGAACTCCGCCAGCGGCATACTCTTCAATGTATTTACGAGAACTGTTAATTGCAGCAGCGCTTTCTTCGGAAATAGAAACTTTCGCACCAAAGCGAGCAACGGCTATAACTTCGGAAAAATTTAACCCAGAGATTCCGAGAACTACTTCAGTGATTTGATCAGCTGATCTGGTTGCCATTGCGCCATACCTCTTCTATTAAGTTAACGCCTGGCCGGTATGCCAAGTGCAGATAAGAGTTACTACTTAAAATTGAAAAGTCAGCTTTTGCGCCAACGCTTAAGTGCCCAACATCTTTTCGACGTAGCGCCAGCGCGCCGCCTTTTGTGGCAGACCACAAAGCTTGTTCTGGCGTGAAGAACATTTCGCGAACAGCCAACGCAATCATTAGAGGCATATTCGTAGTGTATGAACTGCCGGGGTTGCAATCACTGGCAATTGCGACGTTAATACCGGCTGCAAACATGAGCCGAGCATCTGGGTACTTGCTGCGGGTTGAGAATTCAGCACCAGGTAAGAAGGTTGCCACGGTGTTTGAATTAGCCAGCGCTGCAATATCGGAATCGTCAAAATGCGAAATGTGATCAACAGATGCGGCGCCTAATTCAACGCCCACTTTGATTCCTTCGCCTGGCTCGAGTTGATTGGCATGCAATCTAGGTAATAAACCTTTAGCAATACCGGCTTTTAGAATCTGTCGAGTTTGAGCTGGGGTAAATGCGCCGCGATCGCAGAAAACATCGATCCACTTTGCATGCGGGGCCACGGCATCGAGCATTGGCCCGCAAACCATTGCTACGTAATCCTCTGGGGCGCTTTTGAACTCAGTTGGCACAACATGGGCACCCAAGAAAGTGGTTTCTTCGGTGAATTCGCGAGCAATTTCTAGACTGCGTAACTCATCTGCAACTGAGAGCCCATAACCCGACTTAATCTCAACCGTAGTTGTGCCCGAAGTTAAACCTTCAGCGACAAGAGTTGCGACATTTGCACGTAGCTCTTCATTACTAGCGCTACGTGTTTGCTCAACTGTGTAGTTAATGCCACCTGCTGCATATGGCTGACCTTGCATACGTGCGGAAAACTCGGCAGCTCGATCACCAGCAAAGACCAAATGGTTATGACTATCGACAAAACCAGGAATTACGGTTTTGCCATTTGCGCTAATTATATTTTGGTAATCACCAACATTTACTTCGCTGCGCGCGCCAACCCAAGATACTTTTCCATCTGTTACCGCAAAAGCTGCATCATGAATTATGCCAAGTGGGGTGCCATCAATTGTTGCCTCATTTGTTACCAGGCAGCCAATATCAGTTACTAACAGATCAGACATTTCTTATTCGATGTCCAACATTGGCACATGAACATGTCGTTCTTTCGCCGTGTTGATTGCATGATCGTAACCAGCATCTGCATGTCGGATAACGCCCATACCTGGATCATTTGTGAGTACTCGTTCTAATTTTTGTGCTGCAAGCTTTGTGCCATCGGCAACTGAAACTTGACCAGCATGCATTGAGCGACCCATGCCAACACCGCCACCATGATGAAGTGATACCCATGAAGCACCGGAAGCAATATTTACCATCGCATTTAATAGTGGCCAGTCGGCGATTGCATCTGAACCATCGAGCATTGCTTCGGTTTCGCGATAAGGCGATGCGACCGAACCACAATCTAAGTGATCGCGACCAATCACAATCGGTGCTGAAACTTCACCGCGAGCAACTAAATCATTAAAAGCTAAACCTGCTTTTTCGCGTTCGCCATAACCTAACCAACAGATGCGTGCTGGTAGCCCTTGGAAAGCCACTTTTTCTTGCGCCATCGTGATCCAACGGTTTAGTTCTTGATTTTCCGGGAAGAGATCAAGTACTGCCTTATCGGTGCGGTAGATATCTTTCGGATCCCCAGATAAAGCTACCCAGCGGAATGGACCTTTTCCTTCGCAGAAAAGTGGACGAATATAAGCGGGCACGAATCCGGGAAATGCGAATGCGCGACCGAAGCCACCTTGGCGCGCTTCATCACGAATTGAATTTCCGTAGTCAAAAACTACGACGCCTTTATCCATAAAACCAACCATGGCTTCAACATGTTTTGCCATTGAAGCTTGTGCTCTCTTAGTGAAATCAATTGGATCTGCCTGCGCCATCGATGCCGCATCGTGGTAATCAACACCGGCTGGAATATATGAAAGCGGGTCATGTGCTGATGTCTGGTCAGTAACAATATCGATTGGAACATCCATTGTTAATAACTTTGGAAAAAGCTCGGCCGTATTGCCGACTAAGCCAACTGAAAGTGGGACACCCAAATTCTTGGCTTTTAAAACTCGTTCAATCGCATCATCTAGGTTGTCTGCAATCTCATCTAGATATCGAGTCTCTACGCGTTTTTGTAATCTGGTCTTATCAATGTCAATAATTAAACAAACGCCACCATTCATGGTCACGGCAAGTGGTTGCGCACCACCCATTCCGCCACAGCCACCAGTTAGCGTGAGGGTGCCTTGCAGAGTTCCCCCGAAATGTTTACGAGCAACTGCTGCGAAAGTTTCATAGGTACCTTGCAGAATTCCTTGGGTGCCAATATAAATCCAAGAACCAGCTG
The DNA here is from genome assembly GCA_964624105.1 of uncultured Candidatus Planktophila sp. Classification (GTDB taxonomy): domain Bacteria; phylum Actinomycetota; class Actinomycetes; order Nanopelagicales; family Nanopelagicaceae; genus Planktophila. The sequence goes on from CAZUWN010000013.1 coordinate 12,305, forward strand.
TCATCTGGCCGTACATGGTCAAACCCAAGTGTTCTAGGCGGCGAAACTCTGGCCAATTAGCCCAATCGCCGACCAAATTCGAATTAGCAATTAATACTCGAGGCGCCCATTCGTGTGTTTGAAATACCCCTACTGGCTTGCCCGATTGAACCAGAAGTGTTTCATCATCTTTTAAGTTGGTAAGGCTTTTTACAATTGCATCAAATGCGGGCCAGTTACGGGCAGCTTTTCCGGTGCCACCGTAGACAACTAAGTTTTCGGGGTGTTCAGCAACAGCTGGATCAAGGTTGTTATGCAACATTCGAAGTGCTGCTTCTTGGCCCCAGCCTTTAGCCGTTAGATTCGAACCTGTGGCAGCATGCAAAATACGGGCGCTATTTGATGTAGAACTCATGGGGTGAGAATAGCGTTAGGCAGGTTAGTTAAACAGGGTCTAACTCAGTTGCTTTGTTGATTTACTCCACGAATTGCACGAAGTCCATCAGATGGCCACATCAATAAAGTATTAATCGAACATGGGCCAATATCCATATGGAAAACTGATTCGATTGGTGCACCCAGGCAGATCGCAACGGCTGCTTTAATCACACAGTTATGGGTAACAACGGCAACAGTTTGTCCCGGGAACTCTGAAAGTATTTTTGAAAGGGCGGCTTCAACGCGAGCCGTGATTGCTTCCCAAGATTCGCCGCCAGCTGGCTTAAAGGATAAATCAGTTAACCATTTCTCGTAATCATCGGCGTATTGCGCTTTCACTTCTTCAACTGAAAGACCATCCCAGTAGCCGAAATCCATCTCAAACCAAATCTCATCAAGATTAATTGTTAAGCCAGTGCTTTGTGAAATGATTTCAGCGGTTTCTTTAGTTCGATTAAGTGGGGATGCGATTAAAACTTCAGCACCTAACTTCGCAGCAGCTTGCGCCACTGCACTTGCTTGGGCGCGGCCTGTATCGGTTAGCACTGGGTTTAATGGACCAACCCCAGAGAACTTTCGACTAGGCGTCAGAACTGTTTCGCCATGGCGAATTAAGTGCAGAACAGTTGGTTTTTCAGCGCTTTTTAACCGTTCAGTTAAATAATTTAATTGCCTGGGTGCAACTGGCTCACTTTTATCGTGCCCACCACTTTGCGCATCGAGTGCTTTATTTGCGAGGCGATCGGCATGTGAATTTTCATCACGCGGAATCCAGGTGTAGTTAACCAGTGAAGGTGAATGCGCTTCGCGAGCGTTCTGAGCAAGTTTGCGCATATCGGCATGCTTGATCTGCCAGCGGCCAGACATTTGTTCGACTACTAATTTGCTATCCATACACACATCAACTGTGGCTTGATCATCTAAGTCATGAATTGCTTTTAGCCCCGCAATTAGCCCACCATATTCGGCAACGTTATTTGTAGCGGTTCCGATGAACTCATAAATTTCGGCAATTATGTGAGAGTTTTCAGAGACCACTGCGCCAAAACCAGCTGGGCCAGGATTACCACGTGAGCCTCCATCGGCAGTTAATTTAAAGTGACGAGCCATTTACTTAAACCCCGCGCACCAAGATGCAACGGCACTCTTCGCAGCGAATTACTTCATCTTCAGCTGAATCGAGCATGCGCTTTAGATCAATTGAGTTAATGCTTAAGTTGCAACCTAAACATTGCCCGCCTAATAGGGCAGCTGCGCCAGCCCCGCCACCACTGCGAATCTTTTCGTATAGATCATAAATTGCCTTATCAACTGAAGTGACAGTTGCTGCACGTTCAGTTACGAGTTGAGCACTTTGCGATTCAAGGGCAAGGGATGCCATATTTTTACGATCAGTTAGTTCGGCAATTTCAGTTGCTAGCGTTGCTTCGAGTGCTTTTAATTCATCAATGCGAGCTTTGATTCCGTCAACGCGCAACATAACCTCAAGTTCAACTTCTTCTAGTTCGGCGCGACGAGCATTTAGCGAGACAACTTCGTGCTGAAGTGATTCAAGTTCTTTAGGTGCTCCGGTGCCAGAATTAAGGCGCGCCTCATCTTTTTGTAGCCTTGTTACAACTTGTTCAACATCGCCTTCGGCGCGCTTTAATTCGCGAGTTACATCGCTTAGTTCAGTCTCAGC
>CAZUWN010000014.1:0-14323 GCA_964624105.1 uncultured Candidatus Planktophila sp.
TCTGTACGCGAGATTTCAGGGATAGGTGGTGTTCTCATGGATTGGCGTCATCAATCCGCTTGCCGAGACGAAGATCCAGAGCTGTTCTTCCCAGTCGGAAACACTGGCCCTGCCATCACCCAGATTGAAGAAGCAAAAAAGGTTTGTAACCGCTGCATTGTTAAAGATGCCTGTTTAGCTTGGGCGCTTGAGAGCGGACAAGATGCTGGAGTTTGGGGCGGTTTATCAGAAGATGAACGTCGTGCACTTAAGCGTCGCGCAGCACGTAATCGTGCGCGTCTGCAAGAACAACAAAACCAGTTCTAAAGCGGGAACTCCAAGGTTGCTTGGGTGCCAGACTCCCCCGAAGTTAATTTAATCTGACCACGCAATTCATTTTCAGTCAGCGTTCTTACAATTTGTAGCCCTAAATTAGATGAGTTAACTAAATCAAAATCACTTGGTAATCCAGCGCCATCATCGCTAACCGTAACTTTGGCTTTACTTTCAAAGCGTTCGCAATGAATAACTAAGTTGCTTCCTCGTTCAGCTAGCCCATGTTCGAGGGCGTTGTGAATCAATTCAGTGACGATCAGAGCAAGCGGCGTGGCAATACGTGGATCAATTTCGGCCAGTGACCCACTTCGCCGAATATTAATTTCACTCATTCTTGGGCTTAAGTCTGCTGCATGAATTACTAAATTATCTAGCACCTGATCGAAAGCTACTTTGGCATCAGCGCTATTTGAAAGCGTCTCGTGCACTAGAGCGATCGATGCGATTCGGCGCACTGCTTCCTCGAGAGCGGCACTTGCTTGTGGTTCTGCAATACGACGTGCTTGTAATCGTAATAGCGCTGAAACTGTCTGCAAATTATTCTTAACTCGGTGATGTACTTCGCGAATCGTGGCATCTTTAGTCACTAACTCACGTTCACGACGACGTAACTCGGTCACATTGTGTAGTAAAACAATGGCGCCAATACGATCGCCGCCTTGCAGCAAAGGCATCACCATTAAATCAATCGTGGCACCTTCGTTCTCAATTTCAGCCCGGCGCAAAGATTTTCCGCTTAACGAACTACTGATTCCTTCGTGATGTGATTCATTTCGTTGCATAGAAACCTGCGAAGCAACTTCGCCTAAATTAAAGCTCTCTAAATCATTGCCCCAACCCATTCGGTTAAAGGCAGATCTAGCATTCGGGCTGGCATAAGTAATTACGCCATTTAAATCAAGTCGGATCAGGCCATCGCCCACGCGAGCAGATGGGTCGAAAATTGAGGATGCATCTTGATACGGATAAGTACCTTCGACAACCATGCGGTAAAGATTGTTAGCGATCTCGCGATAGTTCAGTTCTAACCGGCTTGGCGAGCGCATTAACTCTGCATTTCGATGGCGTGAGATAACGGCGATTACTTGACCTTCATAAATTACTGGAATCGTCTCTTCTTTAATCAGTAAGTCGCCGACTAATTCAGGTTCGGAATCTCGCACTATGTCGGCGCTCGAAAGTGCTTCGTCTAGACGTGGGCGTTCTCCCCAAGTTACTTCGGAACCAATTAAGTCGTTGGCGAAAACTGTTGCTGAAGTAGTTGGACGGATATGTGCGATGGCCACATATCCAGTTGGCCAAGAAGTAGCATCGAAGCGAAGTGGCACCCAGAGAACTAGGTCTGCGAAAGAAAGATCTGTAAGCAATTGCCAGTCAGCGATAAGTTCTTGAAGTCGATAAATTTGCGAAGGAGTTAGAGTGCTACGCCGATTAAGTAGATTTTCGATCCGACTCATTTAAGAAACCTGCCAATTAGGTAGCTGAATCGCGATCTCTTGCGCCGCATACCAAGTTAGTTCGCCATCATTATCATCTGCTGCTCCGACGAATAAGCAATCGGCCTGACTAAATTCAATTGGTGAAGTTAAATCCACTTCGACCTCTGATTCTTGTCCGATCTGTGATGCCTCGAGGTCTACGGCAAGTACAAATGAGAATTTCGCAGAATCGCCTTGATATGAAATTGAATCTTCAGCTGCCAATAGCGAGAGAATATACTCAGACTCTTCTTCGCCAAGTTCTGGATTCATACTTTTAAATTGGCCAGTTGGCACAAAGGCGGTATCTATTGAAATTTCGCCATCGCCTAATAGTTGAGCTAACTCATCTGGAGTTAAAGCCAAGTATCCGCGCATGGGCTAACTCTATTGGAAGAGTTGCCGCAGCCTAAAACTAGACCTCGCTGGCAATCTTGTGGATGGCCTTGCGTAACATCGATTTTGGGCTTGCTTCACTAAGCGAAGAACTACTAGTTGCCGCAGCTGCCACTGCCCGATTATCTCTAGGCAGGGTTAATCGATTTAGCGGATTTAATTGATCTATCTGGGCCGCTAACTCATGGGCACCTTGATCACTACGACGACGAGGTACTTCAAGGTTTGCTACAAATTGCAACTTTGCTTTGATTTTATTCTTGGTTAATTCTTGAATTAGTCGGGTTAATCTAAAGCGACCAATTTCATCTGGTCTGGAATTAATCCAGATTTCATCGCAGTTATCGCTACTCCAAATCAGACATTGGGAATTCCAGCGACGATCAGTTAATTTCATAGCCAAGTTAGAAACTGAGCCAAGATCGATAACTATTAGATCAAAATTTGCATAAGCAGTAGTCATGAATTTGTCGAAGCTGGCACTCTTGGCCTCAGTTAATTCATATGCCCAAAGAAGTTGTGAGACCAACCTAGGGTTTTGATCGCCTCTCAAATTGCGTAGCTCCAGAGCAATTGAAATTGTGGGTTCGATTGAATTGCCATCAATGAGAAGAGTCCGCTTTTCCAGCAAACTAGATTCCATTGCCAGATTTAGCGCCAAAGTTGTGGCACCTGTTGCAGAGCCAGCAGAGGCGATCGCAATAACTTTGGCACCCGCTAAATTGCTGACTTTATGGCTGGAGATAAGCGGCTCCCGAAATTCTCGCCGCAGAACAGAGCGAATTTGCGAAACTAATTCGGCTGGGTCTGTGGGCCTTGGCGAAAGCGAACCAAAACGAGTCATCTCAGATTCTGTGCCGTAGCCAATTATGTGGCGGACATCGGTGCATAAATTTGCAACTGAGTCATCACTAAAGCCTGGTAAATCTGGAGCATAAATCAAGATTGAATTCTTCGCTGTTTCTGGATTCTGGCTAAGGAATCCCTGCAACGCAGCAATATCTACCGCTCTAGCCACGATGTCCCAACCTTGAGAATGTAAGTGGCTCGATACAAAACTCTCAAAATTGCTATCAGATATCGCCGTAATGATTGTGTGATTACTGCTTTCAACCATTTAGTTTCACCACTACTAATCGACCATAGGTAGTAGCTCTGAGGACATCTGAAATCTCTTCCCGCCCAATTGCAATAGTTATTGCAGCCTCTGATCCGAAATTGGAATTCTTACGCTCGATGGAGCCTAGGTAGATATCACTTAGTACTAGCTCTGGTTCAGATGGGAAAGCACCTGCCTCGGCATCTTCTAGAAGATAGATACTTATGCGATCTCCAGCTAATACCGTGCCCGGTAAATCAATTGCTCTAATCGTTAGTGAAACTTCGGCGCTATTTATAGTTTCATTCTGCGAACTAATTGATTGAGTCGCAATTAACGAAGTACGCTGAATTCGATTAATCACAATGCTGCCGATTGGATTAACGCCCGCAGGAACATAGTTATTAGAAATCGCTGAAATGTTAACTTGAACTTTTGAGATATCCGAGGCGGCAATTTGCTGGCCGGGAGTGAGTTCGCGATTTGCAATCCAGAAACTTTGCTTCTGATTTGAAAGCACTGAAATTAGGAAGCTAGAGAGGATGGATGCAACTAGTAGAGATGCTGCAATTAACACTCGGGTTTGAATTTTAGATTTTTTGGTTGACATGAAAGGCATCTAACGGTGCGATCAGACATTTCAAATTTACTTATCCACAGTCATCCTTTCGGATGAGGGCTGCTAATCCTTAGGAATGATTTACCGTCTCTGCGTAGAAGAAATTCTTCGTCTATGACAACTATCGATCTATCCGTTGAACCCATTTTCCAAACCATCACCTTTTCGCCAATCTCAAGTAGCCAAGATGAGATTCCAGGCCACCCAGTTCTTGATCTCTTTCACTCCCCCGTGCCCGCTGAAGCGCCACAGAAAGCTAAGTTGTATTTAGTTCCAACTACATACGGCGATGAATACGATCCAGACTTTGCACCAATGCCAACTTCGGCAAGTGAATTACCCGAAATAAGTGGCTGGGCTTTGAAGTATGGCGTTAGCGCACTTGAGATCTGGGCTGGCAAACGTCCGGCTGCGCAATTGGCCAGATGGACCCATAGAAATATTTTTACTAAGTTGGTTGCAGATACTGGCTCGGTGAAAGTGATTGGGCGAATTAGAAAACTGCACGTAAATCAGCCGCTAGATGGCATCGCCGAATCAGTTTTAACTGTTAGATACGGCGACCGATTACGTTCCTTAGTTATGCGCTTTGAAGGTATCGATCAGAAATGGTTATGTACCGAACTATTTTTAATCTAGTTCAAGTTTGGAATGCGTAAGTATTAAGCGCCGCCGTGGCAACGCTTGTACTTCTTTCCAGAACCACAAGGGCAGGGCGCATTTCGCGACACATCGTTCTTAGTGGCATTACCGTTTTCATCAGCTGCGCTGTATTGCAATCCAATTGGCGATACCGGTTTAGCTTCAATGCCCTTTGCTTGAACCTCAGATGATTCAACAGTTACTTCGACATTGAAAAGGAAGCCAGCAATTTCTTCTTTGATTGCATCCATCATGGCTGCAAATAGTTCGTAACCTTCGCGCTGATATTCAACTAACGGATCGCGTTGAGCCATGGCACGAAGGCCGATACCTTCTTGTAGGTAATCCATCTCGTAGAGATGTTCGCGCCATTTGCGATCTAGAACCGAGAGCAAAACTTTACGTTCAAGTTCGCGAGTTACTTCAGAGCTCAACGCAGTTTCGCGATCTGAATATGCCTTCGCTAAATCTTCTAGAACGCGATGCTTTAGTAGTTCGGCATCTAGACCTACCCGGCCACCAAGTTCGGCATCAAGATCAGCTGGCACGAATGAAATTGGATAAATGACTTTGAGGTGGTTCCAGAGAGTCTCAAGATCCCAATCTTCAGCGAAGCCCGAAGCAGTTGCTGCATCGACATAAGCTGCCAATGTATCTTGCATGAATTCGACAACTTGTTCCTTTAGATCTTTGCCTTCAAGAACTAAGCGACGCTCACCGTAAATTACTTCGCGTTGACGGTTCATTACATCGTCATACTTCAAAACATTCTTACGAATTTCAAAGTTCTGCGCTTCAACTTGGGTCTGAGCCGAACGAATCGCATTACTGACCATCTTAGATTCGATTGGTTCATCCTCTGGGATTCCAGCCGCAGAAAGAACACGCTCTACGATGCCGGAATTAAAGCGGCGCATTAAGTCATCTTGAAGTGAAAGATAGAAACGTGATTCGCCAGGATCGCCTTGACGACCAGAACGTCCACGTAACTGATTATCAATACGTCGAGATTCGTGGCGCTCGGTACCAAGAACATACAGACCACCGAGTGCGATAACTTCTTCGTGCTCTTTTGCTACAGCTGCTTTTTGGCGAGCAATTTCAGTTGGCCAAGCAGCTTCGTACTCAGCTGCATTGTCTACCGGTGAAATTCCACGACGTTGGAGTTCGAAATCTGCCATGAATTCTGGATTGCCACCGAGCATAATGTCGGTACCGCGACCTGCCATGTTAGTTGCAACTGTTACTGCGCCTTTAATACCTGCGCGAGCGATGATCGTGGCTTCGCGTTCGTGGTGCTTAGCATTTAGAACTTCGTGAGCGACGCCTGACTTACGCAGGATCGCTGAAAGTTCTTCGGATTTTTCAACGCTGACAGTTCCAACCAAGACAGGTTGACCTTTGCGATGACGTTCCACAATGTCTTTTGCTACCGCGTTAAATTTGCCAAGTTCGGACTTATAAACCAAATCTGCCTGATCGATACGGACCATGCCGCGGTTGGTTGGAATCGGCACAACGCCAAGCTTGTAAATCTGCTGAAATTCAGCTGCCTCGGTCATTGCCGTACCAGTCATGCCGGAAATTGTTTTATAGAGGCGGAAATAGTTCTGCAACGTAATGGTTGCCAATGTCTGGTTTTCATCCTTGATTTCAATGCGTTCTTTAGCTTCAAGGGCTTGGTGGAGACCCTCGCTGTAGCGACGACCAGCCAACATACGACCAGTGTGCTCATCAACAATTAATAGCTCGCCATTCATTACTACATAATCCTTATCGCGCTTGAAAAGCTCTTTCGCGCGTACGGCATTATTTAAGTAACCAATCATCGGCGTATTAACTGCTTCGTAAAGGTTTTCAATCTGCAGCATCTGTTCTACGCGAGTTACGCCTTCTTCAAGGATGCCTACGGTTTTCTTCTTTTCATCAATTTCGTAGTGAACATCGCGCTCTAGTTTTAAAACAAGGTTTGCGAACTCGACATACCACTTGGTTGCCTTATCAGCTGGCCCCGAAATAATCAGCGGAGTACGAGCTTCATCAATTAAAATTGAGTCAACTTCATCAACTACCGCAAAGAAATAGTCGCGTTGGACGCAATCATCAAGTGACCAAGCCATGTTGTCGCGTAGGTAATCAAAACCAAATTCATTATTTGTGCCATAAGTAATATCGCAGTTATACGCATCGCGACGTTCGGTTGGAGTCATGTTGTTTAGAATGACGCCAACAGTTAGTCCTAAGAAACGGTGGATACGGCCCATCCACTCACTATCGCGCTCGGCAAGATAATCGTTAACAGTTACAACGTGCACACCTTTGCCAGCAATTGCATTTAAATATGAAGGCAGAGTTGCAACCAGAGTCTTTCCTTCACCGGTGCGCATTTCAGCAATATTTCCCAAGTGCATTGCTGCGCCACCCATCAACTGCACGTCATAGTGACGCTGGCCTAGGGTGCGCTTTGCTGCTTCACGAACAGTGGCAAAAGCTTCGGGCAATAAATCATCTAGGGATTCACCGCTGGCATAACGGGCTTTAAATTCATCGGTCTTGGCGCGAAGTTCTTCATCAGTTAGGGCAACTGTGGCTGCCTCAAACGAGTTAACTTTGACTACGGTCTTGCTCAACTCTTTTAGAATGCGCCCTTCACCTGCGCGCATGATCCGATCGAGAATTGCAGCCATTTAGCCACCCTGACCTTTCAAAGTTACTTTTGCTGACGCTTTCGATCTAGCTGGCAGATGCCGACTTGCCAGATAACTCCCCAATCTTAGGGGTTATTCGAGCCTGCGTAGCGCCACGCAAGCCGTCGCAGCCGCCTGCACCTTAAATCCGCCCCTAGTTAAGGCGCGGTTTGCCTCGTTGATCGTCGCTCCGGTCGTTATCAGATCATCCAAAATAACCACGCTTTCGCCTGAATAATTCCTGTGGAACGAAGGTTTTACCGCAAGCGCCATTGCCAAGTTCTCACGCCGCCCGGCAATATTTAATTTACTTTGATCACGAATAATTCTCTGATGTTCTAGCAGAGGCAAAACTGCTACGCCAAAGTCTTTAGCTACCGACGTAGCCAATTCGTTTATGAAATCACGTCCACGTCGTCGGTTAGAAGAGCGCCTTGATGGAATTGGAACTAATGCGCATCTGGCATGTTTCTGAAATAGCTCTTGTAGAGATGCGCTCAAAGCAATACGAACTAACTGATCTGCGGACTTTATATTCTGCTCTTTTGCAGATAGCAAGATATTTTTCGCAACTGGGGAGTAAGGAATCGCGGAATATACAGCTAAGTCAAGAATTCTACTTTTATATAGATGCGGATTCCAGAGCTTGCGACATTGCGAGCAAATTGAGTAACCAAGTTCACGACAGCCAAAGCATCTAGTTGGAAACAGTAGATACTTAAAATCTGAGAATAAACGCATGCGAGAAGGTTAAGCATGTTTAACGTTTAATTTTGAGGCAGAAAATTAAATGTGGTTAACCTTTTAGCGTAATCAATCGAGATTGCAATTGATCGCCGGCACGTCTAGGTAGATAAAGAACAAAGTGCGCACCTTTGCCAAGTTCTCCCCAAGCTTCAAGTTCACCATTGTGCAGACGAGCATCTTCTAGGGCTATTGATAAACCTAAACCAGTGCCGCCACGAGTTCGAGCGCGAGATGGATCGGCTCGCCAGAAACGATCGAAAACACGATTGAGTAACCTAGGTTCGATGCCAACACCGTAATCACGAACCCCAATAGCAACATCTTCAGCCGAAGCCATAATGCGAACTTCGACTGGCTTGCCTTCAGCGTGATCTATTGCGTTACTTAACAGATTTCGGATTACGCGCTCAACTCGACGAATATCTCCGTTGATAAACACTGAATCACGAGGTCGATTTAGATTGATATCAATCCCGTTTTCTTTAGCAACTAGCGAAAGATCGGCAATACAGCGCTCTAGCGAGCCACAGATATCGAATTCAACTGCTTCAAGAACCGCTACTTCAGCATCAAAACGGCTAATCTCAAGTAGATCTTCAAGTAACCGTTCAAAGCGATCAATCTGTCCGATCAATAATTCAGAGCTACGAGAAATTACCGGATCAAATCCTTCGCGGGCATTGTGAATTACTTCAGATGCCATGCGTAACGTTGTCAATGGAGTACGCAACTCATGCGAAACATCAGATACAAATCGCTGCTGTACTCGAGACAAATTCTCCAGCCGCGCAATCTGTTTCTCTAGCGACTCGGCCATCTCATTAAAAGCATTTCCTAGGCTGGCAAATTCATCATTACTCTTTACCTGCATGCGCTGGCTGAAATCACCTTCGGTAAATTGTTGTGAAATTCGCACCGCATCGCGAACTGGTTTTACAACCTGACGAACCACTATCCAAATAATTAGCGCAATCAGAATAATCAGTGCTAGCCCGGTTAGATAAAGGGAATTACTAATTAGCGCCAAAGTTGCGGCTTGATCTGCCAAGCTGAAAAGAACATACATCTCGTAGTCGCCATCGTCAGGAATACTGATGCGCTGTCCTACCGCAAAGCCATCAACTGAATTAGCGCCAGCATATTTAATTCGAACATATGAAGATTCTAAGTTCTCTGAGTTTCGCACTTTATTTCGCAGGTACTCGGTAATCGAATTATTTGAAACTAAATTTGAACTAATCTCATAGTTGGATTTACCAATTGCAGTTCCGGGCACCTGCAGAATTACAACTTCGCGACCACTCTCATTCGAGCCTACTGTCGTGGCAGATGTAATTACTGCGCTGAAAATATCCCGAACTGAATCGGCTGGATTGCCAGAAGCAATAGCCAAGCGATACTGGGCGCTAAAGATAGTTGAGCGAGCTTCAATAATCGCGGTATCTACATTTACTTGCTTGATACCGGTGGAAAGTCTGGAATAAAGCGTTGAGCCAGTAATGGTGACTACAACGAGTGAAAGAAAAATTGTGGAAAGAACTACTCGTAGCGCTAAAGAATGCGCTTTATGGGCGCCGCTAGATCGCATTTACTGACCGCCGGCTTTGTAACCAACACCTCGCACGGTTACGACAATTTCAGGATGTTCTGGATCATGTTCAACTTTGGCGCGTAGACGCTGCACGTGAACGTTAACCAGACGGGTATCTGTTGAATGGCGATAACCCCAAACTTCACTTAGTAGCGCGTCTCGCGAGAAGACTCGACCTGGTTCGCGAGCTAGTGCAACCAGCAGATCAAATTCCAAGCGAGTCAGCGCAATTTGTTTTCCAGCGCGTGATACTTGATGAGCAACTACATCGATCACTAAATCAGCAATCGTTAATAGGCCCGAGATATCAGTATTTGTGCGACGCAAACGAGTACGGATTCGTGCAATTAATTCAGATGGATGTCTAAATGGTTTAACCATGTAATCATCAGCGCCCGCTTCAAGACCGCGAACCACATCGTGCGTATCGCCTTTAGCCGAAAGCATCACAATTGGAACCATTGATTCGGCTCTGATTAATTTACATACTTCAATGCCATCTAATCCTGGCAACATCACATCTAGTAAAACTAGATCTGGTGGATTATTACGGAAAACATCTAGGACTTCATCACCGCGACTTACTAGATCCACGTCGATGCCGGCACCGGTTAAAACGATGCCGAGCATCTCCGCAAGATCCTGGTCGTCATCGACGACCATGACTAAAGTCATTTAGCTTCCATGTTCCCAAGAATTCAAGTACAGGTCTTGTGCTGGTGTAAGAACATCGATCTTTCCACCCATGCTGCTTAGTTTAAGGCTGGCAACTTCTTTGTCTATATAGGTAGGAACTTCATGAATACCAGCTGCGAGATTCTTAGCTTCTTTCACAAGATATTCAGCAGTTAGCGCTTGATCTGAGAATGACATATCCATTACAGATGCTGGGTGACCTTCGGCAGCGCCTAGGTTTACCAAGCGACCTTCAGCAATTAGGAGCAAACGACGTCCATTAGCCATTACATACTCATCTGTTTGATGACGCATCTTGGCATTCTTGCTCTTGGCGTTGCTTTCCAGCCAAGCAACATCGATTTCAATATCGAAGTGACCTGAGTTGGCCATGATTGCGCCATCCTTCATAACTGCGAAGTGCTCATCGCGAAGAACATCGCGGTTACCTGTAACTGTGATGAAGACATCGCCAACTTTTGCAGCATCAGTCATTGGCATAACGCGGAAGCCTTGCATCATCGCATCAAGTGCTTTAGTTGGATCGATTTCAGTAACGATTACATCGGCGCCCATACCCTTGGCACGCTCTGCTACACCTTTTCCGCAGTAACCAAATCCTGCTACAACCACGATGCGGCCAGCTAGAAGATAGTTAGTGGCACGGAAAACTGCATCCAGTGTTGATTGTCCGGTGCCATAACGATTATCAAACATATGCTTGGTATCAGTGTCATTAACGGCGATCATTGGGAACTTCAAAGCTCCATCTTTAGCCATTTGGGTTAAGCGAATAACGCCAGTTGTGGTTTCTTCGCAACCGCCAGCAACATTTGGAATTAATTCTTGGCGAGTTGTGTGTAGAACATTTACTAGATCGCAACCATCATCGAATACTTGATGTGGTTCGATATCAAGTGCTGCATTTAAGTGTGCGTAATAACCATCGCGATCAACCGCGTTCTTGGCGAAAACACTAATTCCATATTCATGGACTAGAGCAGCAGCTGTGTCATCTTGAGTTGAAAGTGGATTTGAAGCGCAAAGGGCAATATCTGCGCCTCCGGCTTTTAGAACGCGCATCAAGTTGGCGGTTTCAGTAGTCACATGCATGCAGGCAGCAATACGGATGCCAGCAAATGGTTGTGACTTTTCAAATCGTTCACGGATTTGAGCTAGAACTGGCATATTGCGTTCTGCCCATTCGATTCGCTTGCGGCCTTGCTCGGCTAGCGAAGCATCGGCAATGTCATTGCGAGGTACGGTCTTTGTTACAGGTGCATTCACGGTAAAACTCCTAAATTAAGAGAGAGGATATGGTCAATTAGGCAGGACCCCGCCAGAAGGCAAGAGTATCGGCAATGCCCAGTTCAGTTCTACTTAGACGCAGCAGTTAAGCGTTAATAAGCGCTAATAGCTCGTCACGATGGGCTGCCATATTTGCCGCTGTATCGGCTTCTACATTCAGGCGCAATAGCGGTTCGGTATTAGAGGCGCGCACGTTAAACCACCAGGTCGCTGTGGATGCGGTTAAGCCATCGAGTTCGTCAATCTTAAATTCAGATAGCGCAGAATACTTTTCCTTAATTGCTTTGATAACTACTGCAGCATCTGCCACTCGCGAATTTACTTCGCCGCTAGCAACATATCTTTTAAATGGGGCAAGCAACTGAGAAATAGTTTGTTCAGATTCACCGAGTGCAGCTAGCGCGTGCAGCGCAGCTAAGGCCCCAGAGTCTGCTCGCCAGAAATCTTTAAAGTAGAAATGGCCAGAATGCTCGCCACCAAATATCGCGCCAGTCTCTGCCATGAGCGCCTTTATATATGAGTGCCCAACTCGTGATCTAACTGGGACGCCACCTAATTCGTTAATCACTTCGACCACTGTTCGTGACGAAATCAAACTATGAATAATGGTCGCCCCTGGATGTTTTGCTAACTCGCGACTGGCAATGAGTGCAGTGAGTAAAGAAGGATCAACCGTTTCGCCTTTTTCATCTACTAAGAAACAACGATCAGCGTCACCATCAAAAGCTAGCCCGATATCAGCTTTATTTTCCAGAACCACTTTCTGTAAGTCACGTAAATTCGCTGGATCAATCGGATTAGCTTCGTGATTAGGAAAATTTCCATCGAGTTCAAAATAGAGCGGAATAATTTCAGCGCCTAGCCGCTCAAATATTGCTGGCGCAGTAAACCCAGCCATGCCATTACCCGCATCAATAACTATCTTCAGCGGCCGGTTACCTTTAAACGAAACTAATTTATGAAGATGATCGGCATATGCTTGAAGTAAGTCTTCGTTGGTTTCGATACCAACTGGTCGCATTGCAAGCGGCATTCCATTGCGAACAAAATTCTCAATCGTTTGCAGGCCAGTTTCTTTACCAATTGGTCGAGCGCCACTTAGACATAGCTTTATGCCGTTATAAGCAGCCGGGTTATGGCTGGCAGTAAACATGGCACCTGGCAAATTCTTTGAACCAGCTGCGAAATAAAGTAGGTCAGTTGATGCTAAACCGATTCGAATTACGTTTGTGCCATTACTGGTTACACCTGCTGAGAATGCCTCTGCTAATTCTGGCGACGAAGGGCGCATATCTTCACCGATTAATACCGTACTTGGTTCGCGCTCTATCTCAAGAAATCTGGCAAATGCTAATCCAACTGCAAATGCAAAATCAGGTGAAAGTTCGCCATCAACTAATCCGCGAATGTCATACGCTTTAAAAATATCCGGAATATTTTCACTCATGACTCACTCGTTCAATTACTTATTTGGAACAGCTCGAAGATGACCTCGTCGACCGATGTGTTCAGTGCTCGCAGCAAGAGTTGCAGCTGATGAAGTATTTTCCGCAATCGGGGTTGAAGCTACTTCGCGAACGGCATCTGCAATCGCCATTAGGTCATCATTAGATGGACCACTTTGGCTATCAGCAATTTGTGCGCGAATAACTTCCCAACCATTCGGAACAGTTAAACGTTCTGCATGAATCTCGCAGAGATCATATGCATGTGGTTCGGAATAAGTTGCCAGTGGTCCAACCACAGCTGTTGATTCGGCATAGATGTAGGTCAAAGTCATAGTTGCCATACGACGGCAACTAGCGCGAGAACACGCGCGACCTACTTTTAGCGAACTCATATGACTCAGATTAGTGGGCAGCCGTGTAAAACTTGGGATTTTTATGGATTTAGAACCCGAATGTTTGAGGACGGAATAGCTACTTTAGTAAGTTCGGCACCCGAAGCAATTGGGAAGAAGGCATATCCGCTTTTAGCCGCTATCAAAGCACCTGCGAAATTATCAACGCCAGCATTCAAGATTGTGATCGCGATCGCATTATTTGGAACTTGCCAACTAACTAGGTCAGAGCCGGTAATGCTTTGTTCCTTAACTTTACCGTTGGAAAAATCAACTCTTAGATTCACGGCAATGGCGTCCCCGGCAAAGATTATTTTTGGCAAAATGCCACCTATCGCAATCTGCAACGGGCCTAGTGCCGGCGAAGGCGTAATCCAGACAAAGTCACTTTTTCCATTTGAAGTGGATCGAGAACGAATAGCTGCTACTAAGGGCTGATCTGAGGTTAACTTGATAGCGAAGGCACCTTTAGCTACCTCGGGCGTCAGTTTCAATTCAACAACTCGGCCGCTGACCAATTTACGTTCATTAAAGCCGATTGGAATAAATCGGCCGTTGCTGGAAAGCAGTTCAAGTGTGAAGTTTGCATCTGCTACGCCCGGCACAAATAAACGAAGGTAGTGATTTGGCGCTTTGTTATTAACTAATTGCTGCGGGATACCCGTAATTACGAATTTTCTAGCGGGGGCCGAAATAGCATTAACTGAATCACCGCCCAACTTTTGCAAACCATTAGCCCGCTCATCAACTAAGAAGCTATTAACGCGGCCAGATCTAGCAACCACTTCAACCACAATGTTTGAATCCCCTGGCGCTAAGGAATCTAATTTTACTGATGAACTCGAATTCGCCTTTAGCGAAACAGTTTTAACAGCTTGCTCACCATTTTCGCTCCAGGTATGGATATCGACTATCGAAGAACTTAG
>CAZUWN010000015.1:0-3197 GCA_964624105.1 uncultured Candidatus Planktophila sp.
CCGTAATTTAGTGATGCGCGAGCAAAGTCACGGATTGATTCATCGAGGTTATACATACCCATCGCAACACCAGATGACTTGAAATCATAAACGGTGTGCTCAATTGGAGCAGAACCATCTTCTGGCACAAAAGTCATTGTTAGCTTGCCAGCGCCGGGAACCTTGAAATCTGTTGCACGGTATTGATCACCGAATGCGTGACGACCAATAACAATTGGCTTTGTCCAGTGAGGAACCAAACGAGGAACATTGCTGATGATGATTGGTTCGCGGAAAATTACGCCGCCGAGAATATTGCGAACAGTTCCGTTAGGAGACTTCCACATCTTCTTTAGACCGAATTCTTCAACGCGAGCTTCATCAGGAGTAATAGTTGCGCACTTGATGCCAACGCCATGCTTCTGGATTGCATGAGCTGAATCGATAGTCACCTGATCATCAGTTGCATCGCGATTTTCCATACCCAAGTCGTAGTACTCAAGATTTACATCTAGGTAAGGCAGGATCAAGGAATCCTTGATGAACTGCCAGATGATGCGAGTCATTTCATCGCCATCAAGTTCGACAACGGTTCCGGTTACTTTAATCTTTGACATTTACAGCGACTCCTTAAAGAGTTTGAACATCGGCTTGTTTTGCACGAACAGCTTCAGCTGCAACCTTTAGGGCCGCAATTTCAGATTCAGTTAAATCACTTTCAACAACTTTCTTAATGCCGGTGCGACCGATCTCGGCTTCAACGCCTAGATAGACACCAGAAATTCCGTACTCGCCATCAACCCATGCGCACACTGGCATTACTGCACCTGAATCTTCGATGACTGCCTTAGCCATACGAGCAGCAGCAGCTGATGGTGCGTAGTAAGCAGAACCAGTCTTAAGTAGTGCCACAACTTCAGCGCCACCATTACGAGTGCGATCAACCAGGGCATCGATATCTGCCTGGGAAAGTAAATCGCTAAGTGGCTTGCCATCTACTGTGCAACGACTTGGGACTGGAACCATGGTGTCGCCATGTGAACCGAGAGTCAACGTCTTAACCGATGAAACTTTAACGCCTAGTTTTTCAGCGACGTTGTCAGTAAAGCGGGCAGTATCTAACATGCCAGCTTGACCGATAACCCGGTGCTTTGGAAAACCAGTAGCTAGTTGAGCAAGTGCGGTCATTTCATCTAATGGATTTGAAACCACGATGATTACCGCATTTGGTGAGTGCTTGGCAATATTTTCAGCAACACCGCGAACGATGCCAGCGTTTACATCAATTAGATCCATGCGGCTCATGCCTGGCTTGCGGGGCAGACCAGCCGTAATCACAACTACATCTGAATTTGCAGTTGCTTCATAGCCAGCGCCATCTGCTGTTGTGGTTGCGCCAATAATTTTTGTTTCGAAACCTTCGATTGAACGAGATTGGTTCATATCTAGCGCCAAACCTTCTGGCTTACCTTCGAGAATATCGGTGAGAACTACGGTGTCGAAAATGTTGTATTCAGCTAAGCGCATTGCGGTGGTTGAACCATAGAATCCGGCGCCTACTACTGTGACTTTGCTACCCATTTGCAGTTCTCCTGAATGTAAGAAATATCTTGAGGTCGAGGTAAATCCTATCGCCCACGCGGAAGTGCTAGCGCCAACACAAAGAGGCTGATCGAAATAGCTAGTGGTAAATAGAGTTCAATTTTACGTTGCCCACGCTGCGAAATGGCAAAAATGCCTGTGCCTACAGCAATTAAAAGTGATCCAGTTCGCACTAATCCGAGTGCGCCGGCAACTACGCCAGCGGCCACAAGTGCGTACGAGGAATAGGAAATTACTCGCATGCCTCAACCACATTGGTAAGTAGCATCGCACGGGTCATTGGGCCAACGCCACCAGGCATTGGGGCAACATTTGCAGCAACTTCAAAAACATCCGGATGAAGATCGCCCAGCAAGCCAGCCGCGGTACGTGAAATTCCGACATCTAGAACAGTGGCACCTGGCTTAATCATTTGGGCAGTTAAGAAATGTGCTTTTCCAATTGCCGCAACCACAATGTCAGCTTGTTTAACGTGCTTAGCTAAATCTTTAGTACCGGTATGCGTCAAAGTAACTGTGGCATTTTCTTCTTTGCGCGATAGCAATAATCCAAGTGGGCGACCAACTGTTAAGCCACGACCGATTACACAAATTTCAGCACCAGCTATTGGAACTTCGTAATGACGCAACAACGCGACGATACCGCGAGGCGTGCACGGCAGCGGGGCGGCGTATCCACTCACTAATCGACCGAGGTTCATTGGGTGTAATCCATCGGCATCTTTAGCCGGATCAATTGCTTCGAGAATTGCTTGCGCATTTATACCGTTTGGCATCGGCAACTGCACGATGTAACCAGTGCATTCTTTTGCCGAATTTAAATCTTTGATCGCTGCCATTACATCTGCTTGCGTTGCAGATGAGGGTAGATCAACTCGAATTGAATTAATGCCAACTTCTTCGCAATCGCGATGCTTGCCGGCAACGTAGGAATGTGAACCTGGATCATCGCCAACTAGAACCGTGCCTAAACCTGGTGTTATGCCGCGAGCTTTTAGAGCTTCGGTGCGGGTGCGCAGATCTGCTTTAACAATTGTGGCTAAAGCTTTGCCATCGAGTATCCGCGCTTTATGCATGGGAGAAGTGTCTTGTACTAGTGAAGAACATTGCAACATTGGCAGCGACGGCTGCCGCGATTACCTCTTCATCGCGCACGCTGCCACCAGGTTGGGCCACTGCGATAACACCAGCATCAATTAATATCTGCAAGCCATCGGCAAATGGGAAGAAAGCATCACTTGCTGCAACAGAACCAGCGACGCGATCACCGGCCCGATCAACCGCTAATTTTGCCGAATCCACCCGATTTACTTGGCCCATTCCAATTCCAACCGCGGCGCTATCTTTAGCAAGCAAGATGGCATTGCTCTTTACGGCGCGAACTGATCGCCAAGCAAACTCTAAATCTTTTAGCGTTTGCGCACTAACCGGATCCCCCGAAACTTGCACCCAATTAGCTGCGCTATCACCGGGAGCATCAATCAAATCGCTTTCCTGCAAAAGCGCTCCGCCAGATACTGGGCGCAGCTCAACTGGATTAATCGCAGTTAAATCGCATTGCAGAATTCGAATCGAAGGTTTCTTCATTAATACTTCTAGCGCATCAGCATCAAATGC
>CAZUWN010000015.1:3297-13514 GCA_964624105.1 uncultured Candidatus Planktophila sp.
CCGTGAAGTTGCTTGGCGCCAACGATTCCGTGCCCGGTTGATTTATAAATTACCGCGCTTTGATGTGGATTCTCGCCATAGCGCAAAGTATTTTCCTGTTTATAGATAGCCCCGAACCAAGTCGGCAACTTCAGATCTGTGCCTTGTTGGCCTAACCAATTCGCGATCGTTAAATCGTATTCAGCTGTTGTTCTAAAAACTTCAAGTGCTAACTGCTGACGCTCTTCATTGGTAAAGCCACCAGCTGCTATAGCGCCTAGTAATTGGTCATATTGTGAAGTCTGGCTAATTACGGCTACTGAACCATGATTCTTAGCCGCACCACGCAACATTGATGGCCCGCCAATATCAATCTGCTCGATTGCTTCGGCAAAGGTGGCACCAGCTGCAATAGTTGCAGCAAATGGATAAAGATTAATAATGACTAAATCAAAAGGTTTAATATCAAGTTCTGCAATCGCGGCTAAATGATCTGGATTATTTTGATCAGCCAAGATGCCCGAGTGCACTCGTGGGTGCAGAGTTTTTACGCGTCCACCCATGATTTCGGGAAAGCCGGTGTAATCACTAACTTCAGTAACTGCAATACCAGCAGCAGCTAAATTTGCCGCAGTTGAACCGGTTGAAAGAATCTCAACGCCAGCTTTGCTAAGTGCTGCGCCAATTTCGAGCAGACGATCTTTATCGTAAACACTTAGTAACGCTCGACGGATCGGTTTGCGATTGCTCATTAACAGCGCTGCCTTCTACTTTAGCTCGGCCAGTATTTGCGGAATGGTCGCAACGATGAGACCGCGTTCGATAATCTTAATGCGTTCGTGTAAGGATTCTTCGGTATCAGTTGGTGTGATCTCTAGGCGCTCCTGCGCGATGATTTCGCCAGTATCAACGCCTTCATCAACCCAATGAATAGTCGTGCCCGTTTCGCTCGCCCCGGCTGCAAGTGCATCACGCACGGCATGCGCACCTGGGAAAAGTGGCAATAAAGCTGGGTGACTATTGATCACTTTAAAACTCTGTACGAATTGCGGTGCCAAGATACGCATAAAGCCAGCGCAGACAATCAGATCTGGTTGATATTTTGAGGCTAATGAAAGCAGCGCTTGATCCCAGTTTGCGCGATCCCCGATTAGCTCAACTATTTCAACTTTAATACCGAATTCATTTGCAATGCCAATTACTTTGGCAGCGGGCTGATCACAGATCAGGGCGGTGATTTCGTAGCCCTTTTCAGCGGCGAAGATTGCTCGAGCTAAGGTGCCCGATCCGCTAGCCAGAACTACGACTTTCTTCATCTAGCTCGATCTAACCGCGGCAGAACTCGCGCCAAACCAATGCCAATGGCCATTTCCACGCCAATGGCAAGTGTCACTTTCCAGATTGAAACACCGACTGCGCTAAGTGCCTCGGTCATCAGAGATCCACTAGCGGCCCAACTTATAAAGGCAATTGCCAATAAAACTAAAGTAAAGGTTTGCCAAAGTACTTCGGGACGTTGATTTAAAGTCCAACTTGTTAGCGCAACACCAGCTGCAACAAAAAGCAGAACTGCAATTAGGGCCCACTGGAATTTTCCAGTTGGTAGAGCGCCCAGGATTGGCAGCGCTGGAATTTCCGGAACTTGATATGAAAACGGTGAAATTATGGTTCCGTTGCCAATTCCAAACCCAACGCCAGCAAAATAACCAATAGTTGCGACTGCGGCATTAGGCAAATAGAGCACATTTAAAATCAGTAGCAATAATCCGCCTAAAATTCCAGGTTCAAGCACTTGAGTTAAATCCTTAACTACCGACAAATTAACCAGTAGTGAGATGCCCAAAACCAAGAAAGCAAAACCCAAGAAGGCGGCAATGATTCGAGTAGCAAAGAAAATAGGCTGCGACGAGACCTTCCGGCGTTCAGCGCTTAAGACTGAAAGTGTGGCAATCGGAATTGTGACAAGTGGCGTTAAATACCAAACTGGTTTGACCGTATCTGTTGTAACAAAGAAAGCAATGGCAGCAGTGATGCCTGCATATAACGAAACAAATAGCGTGCGAGCTAACGCAATACTTTGATAATCGTTATCTAAACGTTCGATGCTGCGTTTAAAACCACTACGAATGGCCAAGATTGGAAAGAGCAATGCACCCAGTGGTAGATAAGTTAACCAACCATCTACAGCGCCTGCTGAAATAGTTAGATTAAAAGCTAAATGATGGGCGCCCAACCAAAGCCAGATTGCAGCTCGAACTGGATCAGAAGTATTCCCATTTGTGCTGCCTGCTGTCGCCCATGCAATTAGCGAAAGAAAAGCGATCGGTAGAAGAACAACCGAAATACTGCGTACAACTTGAGCCAACGTGACCGCAAGGACTCGCTGGAACATTGTTGTTAGCGACCCATTATGGCGCGCAATAAACGCGCCGTTTCACTTGGGGTTTGACCCACTTTAACGCCAGCAGCTTCTAGTGCATCTTTCTTTCCTTGCGCAGTTCCGGATGAACCCGAAACGATCGCACCGGCGTGACCCATGGTCTTGCCTTCAGGAGCAGTGAATCCTGCAACATAACCAACAACTGGCTTAGTTACATATTCAGCGATAAATGCAGCAGCACGCTCTTCAGCATCGCCACCGATTTCACCAATCATTACGATCGCTTCTGTTTCGGGATCATCTTGGAATGCTCGCAAACAATCGATATGTGTAGTGCCGACTACTGGGTCGCCACCAATACCAACTGCAGTACTAAATCCGATATCGCGAAGTTCAAACATCATTTGGTAAGTCAATGTGCCGGACTTGGAAACTAAACCAATTGGGCCAGCACCTGTGATATTTGCCGGAATGATTCCGACATTTGATTTACCGGGACTAATTAAACCTGGGCAGTTTGGCCCAATGATGCGAGTAGTTCCTTTAGTTAATGAGTAAGCATAGAAACTAGCTGAATCGTGAACCGGAATTCCTTCGGTGATAACAACGACTAGTGGCATTGCCGCATCAATGGCATCGACCACTGCTGCCTTTGCAAACTTAGGCGGTACGAAAACAACTGAAACATTGGCGCCAGTTGCCGCCATTGCTTCGCCCACAGTATTAAAGACTGGCAAGTTGTGACCATCGATCTCAACTGATTGACCACCTTTGCCTGGCGTTACGCCACCGACAACTTTGGAACCTGATGCCAGCATGCGGCGAGTGTGCTTAGTTCCTTCAGAACCAGTCATACCCTGAACGATAATTTTTGAATCAGCGTTAATGAAGATCGACATTTACTTAGCCGCCAATTCTGCTGCACGATTTGCAGCGCCATCCATAGTGTCTAGCTGTTCAACTAGCGGGTGTGCAGCTGCTGTCAAAATTGCGCGACCTTCGACAACGTTGTTGCCATCAAGGCGAACCACAATTGGCTTAGTGGCCTGTGCGCCAAGTAATTCAAGGGCTTGCACGATGCCATTTGCTACTGCATCGCACGCGGTTATGCCGCCGAAAACATTTACAAAGACGCTCTTCACATCTTTATCGCCCAAGATAATTGAGAGCCCATCGGCCATAACTTGAGCTGATGCACCGCCACCAATATCTAGGAAGTTAGCTGGGCGAACGCCACCGAATTTTTCACCTGCGTAGGCAACCACATCAAGTGTGCTCATCACTAAGCCAGCGCCATTACCAATAATGCCAACTTGGCCTTCGAGTTTTACATAGTTCAAATTCTTAGCTTTTGCTGCAGCCTCTAGCGCGTTCTCGGCTGCTTGATCAACAAGTGCTTCGTGATCTGGATGACGGAAGCCAGCATTGTCATCGAGAGTTACTTTGCCATCTAACGCGATGATCTTGCCATCAGAAGTTTTAACTAGTGGGTTAACTTCAACAAGGGTGGCATCTTCAGAAACAAATGTTTCCCAAAGTTTTACTAGAACTGATGCAACTTGATCAGCAACATCGGCTGGGAATTTTGCCGCTGCGATAATTTCGGTAGCGCGAGCAAGATCGATACCGACATTTGAATCAACTGGAATCTTTGCCAACTTCTCAGGGGCAGTGTGTGCTACTTCTTCAATTTCCATACCGCCGGCAACCGATGCCATAACTAAGAAGGTGCGGTTAGAACGATCAAGCAAAATTGCTAAATAATATTCAGATTCAATTGGTGCAGCTGCTGCAATCATTACGGTGCGAACTTCGTGACCTTTAATATCCATACCTAAAATTGCGCTAGCTTTTTCGCGTGCATCAGCTGGATCAACAGCCAACTTAACACCGCCAGCTTTTCCGCGGCCGCCAACTTTTACTTGAGCTTTAACGACAACTTTGCCGCCAACTTTTACAGCGGCTGCTTCAGCTTCATCAGCAGTAGTTGCGATCGCAGCTGGCAATACAGGTACGCCATGCTTTTCAAAAAGATCGCGAGCTTGGTATTCGTATAAATCCACTAGTTAACCGCTTTCCTTGTTTACGTAAGAGCACGAACGTCGCGTGAAACCTGCCTAATACTAGAGCTTCTCGACAGGTGCATAGCGCAACAGCAAACGCTTATCGCCGTATTGTCCGAAGTTAATGGTTGCCTCGCTCTTATCGCCCTCACCAGCAGTGCCAACAACTGTGCCTAATCCAAATGTGTCATGTGACACACGATCGCCAATTGCCAATGTAATTCCAGATGGCGCTTTACGCCCAGTTGCCCGTGGTGGTGGTGCAGTTGCAACTCGTGGTTTGCGAATCAGTGACGGAGATATCACATTGTGATTTCGCCATTCAATTACATCGGTTGGAATCTCATCGAGAAATCTTGAAGGTGGATTGTAATTTGGGGCGCCCCAAGAAGAACGATATTCAGCACGCGAAATATATAGTCGCTCTTGCGCGCGAGTTAAGCCCACATAAGCCAATCGACGTTCTTCTTCAATTTCATCTTTTTCGCCCAGCGTTCGCGAATGTGGAAAAATTCCATCTTCCATGCCGGTTAGAAATACCGTTGGAAATTCTAAACCTTTAGCGGTGTGTAGCGTCATTAGAGTCACTACCCCACCATGATCTTCGCCTTCTGGAATCTGATCTGAATCAGCAACTAGTGAAACTTTTTCGAGGAACCCAGATAGTGAAATTTCTTCATCTTCAGCTAGCTCTTCAAAGGGACGTTCTTCATACTCCATAGCAACGGCTAAGAGTTCTTTTAAATTCTCAACGCGAACTTCATCTTGTGGGTCCGTGCTATTTGCAAGCTCTGATAACAAACCAGATTGTTCAAGGACGGCTTCGACGATTACAGATGGACGGACTTTTGCTTCAACTAGTACCGCCAACGCACTAATCATGTCGGTGAATTGTCTAATTGATTGCGCAGCTTTTGGCGGAATTTCAGGAGCTTCAGCTGCTGCATTGAGCCCACCCCAGAAGGAGTAGCCGCGAGATTTCGCATGCGCTTCGAGAATCTCAAGTGCTCGATCACCGATTCCACGCTTTGGATAATTAATTACCCGGCGCAATGAAACTTCATCTTCGGGGTTTGCAATAACCCGTAAATAGCTGAGTAAATCTTTAACTTCTTTGCGCTCATAGAAACGCAGCCCACCAACTACTTTATAAGGCAGTGCTGCCCGCATAAATACTTCTTCAAAGACACGAGACTGCGCATTGGTGCGATAGAAAACTGCAGTCTGGCCAGGTGTTGAAAGACCTTTATCCATCAGAGAGCGAACTTCGTCTTTAACAAATTCAGCTTCATCATGTTCAGATTCGGCAACATAGCCAACTAATGGCGCACCAGCACCGGCTTGCGACCATAGATTTTTCTCTTTGCGCGACTCATTCTGAGTAATGACCGCATTTGCGGCGTTCAGAATATTTTGGGTAGATCGATAATTTTGTTCGAGCAAAATCGTGGTCGCATTTGGGTAATCAAGTTCGAACTGCATAATGTTTCGAATGGTGGCGCCACGGAAGGCATAGATAGATTGGTCGGCATCGCCCACCACGCAGAGTTCAGCCGGCGGCAGCCCCTCAAGATCGCTACCAACTAATTCGCGCACCAGAATATATTGCGCATGGTTGGTGTCCTGATATTCATCTACTAAGACATGGCGAAATCGCGAACGGTAGCGAGCTTTAGCTTCGGGAAAACGTTGCAGAACTTCAACTGTCTTTAAAATTAGATCATCAAAATCCATCGCATTAGATTGCTGTAATCGACGCTGATAGAGCGCATAAACATCTGCCACAACTTCTTGAAATTGATTAGTAGCGGCATTTAAGTAATCAGCTGGCCCCATTAACTCGTTCTTGGCATTGCTAATAACTGATTGAAATTGGCGCGGCGGATAACGCTTTGGATCAAGGTTTAAATCTTTCGAAACAATAGTGATCAAGCGCAAACTGTCGGCGGAATCATAAATTGAGAATGAATTGCTGTAACCCAATCGCGCCGCTTCTTGGCGCAAGATTCGAACGCAAGCTGAGTGAAAAGTCGAAACCCACATTGATTGCGCAATCGGGCCAACTAGCTCTTTAACGCGCTCCTTCATTTCACCGGCTGCCTTATTGGTGAAAGTAATTGCCAAAATTGAATACGGGGTCGCATTACGTCTGGCCATCAAATAAGCGATGCGCCGAGTTAAAACTCTAGTTTTGCCAGAGCCAGCACCTGCCACAATCAGAAGTGGTCCACCAGCATGAACTACGGCAGCACCCTGTTGCGGATTAAGCCCCGCAATTAACGGATCGTTACTGATTTCGGTGCTGCTCATGGCGCGCAGTCTATTAGGCTACGGCGACAGAATTGTTTAAGGGAGCAGACACATGGAACCAATCGCCGATAGTGAGATCAAGCGAGTTCTCGTTGTTAATGCCCACCCAGATGATTCTGATTTCGGTGCATCAGGCACCATCGCGCAATGGGTAAAAGCTGGCATTGAAGTTGGTTATGTTCTTTGTACCAATGGCGATCAAGGTGGCGAAGAATCTGGCATCCCGTTGGAAGAAATGCCGCAAGTACGTCAACGTGAACAACGCGAAGCTGGCGCAATTATTGGTGTCACTGACATTACATTTTTAAATTACCGCGATGGTTGGCTCGAACCAACAATTGCACTACGTAAAGATATTGTGCGCGAGATTCGTCGTTTTAAACCAGATCGCTTAGTTTGTCAGAGCCCAGAACGTAACTGGGACCGCATCGGTGCTAGCCATCCAGATCACTTAGCTGCTGGCGAATCAGCAATCCAAGCGGTTTATCCAGATGCCCGTAATCCCTTTGCTTTTACTGACCTAAAGGAAGCTGGCTTTGAGCCTTGGCGAGTAAAAGAAATTTGGGTTATGGGTCATGCGCAACCAGATCATTGGGTTGATATCACTAAAACATTTCCGCTAAAAGTTAAAGTGCTTCAAGCGCATGCATCGCAAACTGCCCACAATAAAGAGTTAGAAAATATGTTGCGTGAATGGGGCATGCGCAATGCCGCAAATGGTGGCTTTGCTGATGGAGTTATTGCCGAAGCATTTAAGATTGTAAATACAAACTAACGAACAATAACGCGGCGAATCTCAACTGTTTGAATTGGGAAGCCATCGCCGTTGTAGTAATACTTGCCATCTTGACCTTGCTTGGCAGCGCCTGCAGCTGCAATAGCTTTAAGAGTTTCTAGCCCACTAGTGATGCGACCCCACACTGTGTAATAAGGGTTAAGTGCGGAATCTTCATATACAAAAAAGATTTGGCTGCCATTTGTATTGCGACCAGAGTTAGCCATTGCCAATGTTCCGGCTGGGTAAGTAATTGTTTGACCAACTGGCAAATTCTCATCTGAAATTCCAGTCCAAGGCTTGCGATTAAAGACTGGTCCGCTAGATCCGGTTGCGGTCGGATCGCCACATTGCAGAACAAATAAACCTTGGGTAGTTAAGCGATGACAAAGTGTTGCGTTATAAAACCCTTTGCTAGCCAATGTTGCTAAGGCAGTTAAAGTCTGCGGCGCTTTATCGCCAACAGTTTCGACCACAATATTTCCGCAATTAGTAATGAAGGTGAAAGTTGATGGCAAAACTTTTGCGATGGTTTTTGGTTGGGCAATTGATGGCGACGCGTGTGGCTTAGAGTTTGCTTTAGTGCATTTCTTCACTGGCTCTTTAGTGGCTGCCGAAACTGCTGGCGCAAGGGAGACTGCCAAAACAATTGCGGTTGCGATAACTAAAGTGCGTTTCATAATGGCTAAATTATACCGATCGCTCGGGTTACTCCCACTCGATAGTTGCTGGGGGTTTGCTTGTAATATCCAGAGTTACGCGATTTACTTCGCGCACTTCGTTGGTAATTCGCGTGGAAATCTTGGCTAGGACCTCGTAAGGCACACGGGACCAGTCCGCCGTCATGGCATCTTCGCTGGAAACCGGTCGCAGCACGATTGGGTGGCCATAAGTGCGGCCATCGCCTTGCACGCCGACACTGCGCACATCAGCTAATAGAACTACTGGGCATTGCCAGATTTCGCGATCAAGGCCCGCGGCCTTTAGCTCTTCGCGGGCAATGGCATCTGCTTCACGCAAAATTTCTAACCGCTCAGCAGTTACTTCACCAATTATGCGAATACCGAGTCCTGGACCAGGGAAAGGTTGACGCCAAATAATTGCTTCAGGCAAACCTAACTGCAAACCAACTTGGCGAACTTCATCTTTAAATAACGTACGTAGCGGTTCGATTAACTTAAATTTAAGATCAGCCGGCAAGCCACCTACATTGTGGTGCGATTTAATATTTGCAGTGCCCTCGCCGCCGCCAGACTCAACTACATCTGGATAAAGCGTGCCCTGCACTAAGAATTCGACATCTCCCCCAGCTGCAATATCGCGCGCTGCTGCTTCGAAGGAACGAATAAATTCGCGACCAATAATCTTTCGTTTAGTTTCCGGATCAGTTACACCAGCTAATGCGCTCATGAACTGATCAACTGCATCAACCACAACAAGAGATACGCCAGTTGCTGCGACAAAATCACGTTCTACTTGTTCAGATTCGCCTTTACGTAATAAGCCATGATCGACGAATACACAAGTTAATTGGTTTCCGACAGCTGCTTGAATAATTGCCGCAGCAACTGCTGAATCAACGCCGCCGGAAAGTCCGCAAATTACTCGCTTATCGCCGATGACTGCTTTTGCTTTTGCAATTTCGGTTGCTGCAATATTTTCAGATGTCCAAGTAGGTGCGCAACCAGCAATCTCAATTAACCAACGCTTTAAAATTACTTGGCCCTGCTCGGAATGCAGAACTTCTGGGTGGAACTGAACGCCAGCTAATTTTCCATCGCTACTTTCAAATGCGGCAATTGGCGTATCAGCAGTTACGGCACAAATTGTGAAACCAGCTGGGGCGGTTGTAACAGCATCGCCATGGCTCATCCAGACGTTCTGCTTGGCTGGTAGCCCAGCAAATAACTTTGCACTCGTGGTAGCAGTAATTTCAGTACGGCCAAATTCAGATTTTCCAGTTTGGCTAACTACACCGCCCAGGGCTGCAGCCATTGCTTGAAAGCCATAACAAATGCCAAATACCGGAATACCTAGCTGCAGAATACTTTCATCAAACTTTGGCGCACCCGGTGCATAAACGCTAGAAGGACCACCCGATAAAATGATTGCACTTGGTGCTTTGGCAGTTACTTCTGCGGCCGTAACTGATGAAGGCACGATCTCAGAGAAAACATTTGCTTCGCGAACTCGACGCGCAATTAACTGCGCATACTGCGCACCAAAATCAAGAACAAGTACTGGATTAGCCACGGTTAATAAGTACCTCGACGCGCTGGAATTCCTTTACATCGGAATATCCGCAAGTAGCCATTGCGCGGCGAAGAGCGCCGAATAAGTTCATGGAACCATCTGAAGTACTTGAAGGTCCGAGCAGAATTTCTTCGAGCGTGCCAACTGTGCCAACTGCAACGCGTTCACCACGAGGAAGTACTGCGTGATGTGCTTCAGAACCCCAGTGCCAACCTAAGCCAGGAGCTTCTGTGGCTTTTGCTAATGGCGAGCCCATCATTACCGCATCAGCACCCATGGCAATTGCTTTTGCAATATCACCACTACGACCAACGCCACCATCGGCAATTACATGCACGTAACGGCCACCAGATTCATCGAGATATTCACGACGAGCAGAGGCAACTTCAGCAACGGCAGATGCCATCGGAACTTGAATACCTAAAACTTTGCGAGTGGTGTGTGCTGCGCCGCCACC
>CAZUWN010000016.1:0-13292 GCA_964624105.1 uncultured Candidatus Planktophila sp.
CAGCTGAATCCAGCGTCATTCTCGGTAGCGTTTCTTATCTCTCCCCCGAACAAGTACAACGTGGTATCGCAGATTCACGAAGTGATGTTTATGCCGCCGCAATTGTGCTTTTTGAAATGATCACCGGTGAAAAACCGTTTGCTGCCGATACTCCGATCCAAATTGCATATATGCATGTAAACGAGAAAATTCCATTGCTAAGCAGCAAAGTTAAAGGCGTGCCCGCGGCCCTTGAAAACTTGGTTGCCAAGGCAACAAGTACTAACCCAGATGATCGACCACGCGATGCCGGTGAATTTCTAGCTGAGCTAAATCGAGTGCGTGATGAAATTGATCCGAAACGTAAGCAATTAAGTCTTCAGTTAGATCTACCAGTTGCCCCAATTAGAGAAGAAGTGCGAGATAAATCTCGTGCTGCCAAGCGTGCCGAAGCTGCTAAATCAGCGCAAGCAACCGAGATAGTTACCCCCATGACCGAGAGCACTGCAGGAACTAAGAAAGATCGCGCCGAAGAACGACGCCGCGTAAGTAAGCGTGTTCGTCGCAATCGCATTATCGCTTTGGCACTTGCAGTAAGCGTTGGTATTGCTGGTTGGTGGATCGTGCTTGGTCCAGGCGCAAAAGTTTCCGTGCCTTCGGTTATTGGTGCTTCAGTCGATAAAGCTAATTCACTTCTAACTCCGCTTGGACTTAAGAGCGAAGTCGCCGAACGTGTTTATAGCGAAGAAGATGCTGAGGGCTTGATCATTGCGCAAAACCCAGCAGGCGGCGATAAGACTGATACAAATGGCACCGTTAAATTAACCGTCTCTAAAGGTCCAGAACGTTACACAGTTCCGCAACTTGTTGGCTTAACACCTGAGGCGGCAGTAAATGCAATTGCTAAATTCCCACTAACTACCGGGACAATTACCGAAGTATTTAATTCTGAAATCCCTAAAGGTTTCGTAATTTCGGCTGACCCAGCGCCAGGTACACAAGTACGTCGAGATGCCACAATTAAATTACTTGTTAGCAAAGGTATTGAGACTCTCGCGCTAACTTCATTCGTTGGCAAAATTGGCGAAGAAGCGCTAACTGAACTAAACGATGCTGGCTTCGACGTTACCGTCACATATGCCTTTGATGAAAAAGTTATTCCAGGTGGCGTAATTTCGCAGAACCCAGCTGGCGGCGATATTCCTAAAGGCGCGAAAATCGAGTTAATTGTTTCCAAGGGTTCAGCATTCGTAACAATTCCAACTAAGGGAATCATCGGGCAGACCCAAGCCAAAGCGACTCAAATACTTAAAGATCTCGGCTTGGACGTTAAAGTGAAAACTCTTGGTGCCAATAAGGCGAAAAAGGTAATTAATGTTTCTCCGAAAGAAGGCACCAAGGTCAAACGTGGCAGCACTGTGACCATCACAGTAGGCTAGCCAAATGTCTAAAGCGAAAATAAAAGGTCCACGGCTTGGTGCCCACACCCCCACTTCAGGTGGAATGGCCAAGCGTTCAATCGCTTATGCCGAACTAACTGGCGCTGAAGTAATTCAAGTTTTCGCATCTAATCCACGTGGTTGGGCAATGCCGGAAGCCAACCCAGTAGCTGATGAAGAATTCCGTAGCAAAGCTGCAGCGCTAGACATTCTCACTTACGTGCATGCACCGTTCTTAATTAACTTGGGCTCACCTACTGTCGGAACATATGAAAATTCAGTGGCCTCAACTGCCTACTCGTTAAAACGTGGCGCTGATATCGGCGCTCTTGGCGTAGTAATTCATACTGGTTCAGCTGTTGATGTTAATAATGTTGAGAATGCCTGGAAACAGATTCACGAAGGCATGATGCCGGTCCTAAATGCTTTAGGTGACGATGCGCCAATGCTGCTACTTGAACCAACTGCCGGCCAAGGTCAATCACTCGTTAAAAAATTAGATGACTTAACCAATTATTTAAAAGCTTTGGAATATCACCCAAAGGTGGGCATCTGTCTCGATACTTGTCACGTATTTGCAGCTGGCCATGACATCGCTAAAAAAGGTGGCATGACTGAGACTATCGATCTCTTAATTGAAATTGCTGGCGCAGAACGTTTCCAACTTGTCCACGCTAACGATTCAATGGATGTTTGCGGTGCGCTAAAAGATCGCCATCAGAATATCGGCGAAGGCCATATTGGTTTGGCTGCTTTCCAGGAGATGCTTGATCACCCAGTTATGAAAAATGTGCCAATGGTTCTAGAAACTCCGGGCATGGAGCCTGAGCACGGCAAAGAGATTGCGATGCTAAAGAAGATGCGTGGATGAACACGCGTCATAATTTGCAATTAAAGCTAGCGCCCTGGGCGCTGCTTACGGTCTCAGCTGCTTGGGGTCTCTCATTTGTAATTATGAAGTCGGCGATTGAACGCCAAAGCGTTAACAATTTCCTTTTTACCCGTTTTGTTCTAGCTGTATTAGTAATGATTTTGATTCGCCCACAAGTCGTAAAGCACTTCAACAAAGATTTACTTCTGCGCGGCTTTGGTGCTGGCTTCTTTCTTGGCGGCGGCTACATCTTGCAGACGATCGGCCTAGCCAATACTGGCGCAGCTATTACTGGTTTCGTAACCGGCCTATATGTAATCCTGACGCCACTATTTGCCGCCGTAATCTTTAAAGATCGAATTTCAAAGACCACCTGGCTATATGTTCTTATGGCCACCATTGGCTTAGCCCTACTTTCATTGCAAGGTTGGTCGGTAGGTTTTGGCGAGCTAATGGTTTTCTTAAGCGCAATTGCATTTGCCGCTCACATCACGGCTCTTAGTAAGTGGTCATCTGGTCGCGATGTTTATGCCATGACAATCACGCAATTAATGATGTGCGCAATGATGACCGGAGTTGCATCCGCATTCGAAGGTTATTCATTGCCGCCAGATAATGGGGTTTGGGGCGTGGTGATTTTCACCGCCGTCTTTGCAACTGCGATTGCCTTTATTGTGCAAACCTGGTCGCAAGCTCATATGTCGGCAACTAAAGTGGCAGTGATCCTGACTATGGAAGTAGTTTTTGCAGCCATATTCGCTGTTATCTTTGGAGGCGAACGCTTATCTCTCCAAGAAGCGCTCGGTGGAATTTTAGTTGTGACTGCAATGTATTTAATAGTTCTCAAAGAAGCGTGAGAGACTTACCGCATGAGAGTTGACCTTCGTTCAGATACCGTCACTGCCCCATCGGCTGCAATGCGCGAAGCAATTGCTAGCGCACCGGTTGGCGATGATGTCTATGGCGATGATCCAACAGTTAACTCACTTGAAGAACGAGTTGCTGCCATGTTTGGCAAAGAAGCCGGCGTATTTACACCAACTGGTTCATTAGCTAATCAACTAGCCATTCGTATGTTGGTTGCACCAGGTGAAGAACTTTTAGCTGAAACTAATTCACATATTGTTCGCGCCGAACTTGGTGCTGCCGCAGTTTTCTCGGGCATCACCACTCGTACGTGGCCAGCCATAAATGGTTTGCTCAAAGCCGCAGATGCTCTTGAAATTGCTCGCCCTGAATCTGGCCCATATTTAGTTTCCACGACTGCAATAGCAGTTGAAAATACCCATAACTTTGGTGGCGGCACGGTTCAGCCAATTTCTGAGATTGCTGCCCTTCATGCAGGTGCCCAAAAACTTGGTCTAGCGCTGCATCTAGATGGTGCCCGAATCTGGAATGCCCATGTTGCTAGTGGGGTTTCGTTCTTGGAATACGGAAAGTATTTCGACACCATCAGCGTCTGCTTATCTAAAGGTTTAGGTGCTCCGATCGGTTCAGTCATGCTCTCAACTAAAGAGCGAGTTACCAAAGCTCGAGTATGGCGCAAACGTTACGGCGCTGGCATGCGCCAAGTTGGTTTGCTTGCAGCAGCTGGTCATTACGCACTTGATCACAATATTGCTGCATTATCCGAAGATCATCGTCGTGCCAAGGAGATTGCCGTTGCACTAAATGCGGTAGTTCCATCAGTGATCGATCCAGCTACTGTTCAAACAAATATCGTTGGTCTGGATTTAGCCGAATTGAATATTACTGCGGCTGAACTTGCTACTCGTTGCAAAGCTGAAGGTTTGCTAATTGGTGCTCTGGGGCCAAAGTATGCGCGTTTAGTTACGCATCTAGATATTGATGATGCGGGCACCGCGTATGCGATCGAAGTATTAAAGCGCGCCCTCGTGGCTTAACAGCCACTCTTTTTTGTTAACACCGTAGGCATAGTTTCCTAGCGCTCCACCACTTTTAACGATGCGATGGCATGGGACAACTAACATGATGGCATTTTTCGCACACGCAGTTCCAGCTGCTCGTACTGCAGCTGCTGAACCGGCACGGTCGGCTAAGTCCGCATAAGTTATAACTGCCCCCGCTTTTACTTTGCGCATTACTTTCCAAGCTGCTTGTGAAAATGTCGCACCTGGCTGTCTGACTGAAATGCCATTGATCGCAGATATGTCACCATCAAAATAATCCGCAATTAAGTCGCTAATTATCGGAATACTTTTTACGACTTTAATTTCGCGAATCTGGTCAGAAACATCAAGCCCGCTCTTAAGCGCAGAGATACTTGAAAGATTCGCTCCGAGCAAGACATGTTCATCGGCGATTAAATTTAGGTTGCCAATTGGAGTCTTGCTGGTGGTAATTAAAAGCGTCACAGGTAAAACTTAACGGTCGCGCAACATCTCCGCTACTAAAAATGCTAACTCAAGTGATTGCGAATGATTTAGGCGTGGATCGCAGGCGCTCTCGTAGCGGGAAGCTAAATCCTCGTGTGAAATCTGCTCGCCGCCGCCTACGCACTCAGTTACATCATCGCCAGTGAGCTCGATATGAATACCACCAGGGTGCGTGCCGAGCGACTTATGAACTTCGAAGAAGCCTTTAACTTCATCGAGAACATCATCAAATTTACGTGTCTTATAACCACTCGGTGCTTCGTAAGTATTGCCATGCATTGGATCGCAGACCCAAAGAACTTTTGCCCCTGACTTTGTTACGCCATCGACAAGTGCGGGCAGAACTTCGCGAATCTTGCCTGCGCCCATGCGCGTAATAAATGTTAAGCGGCCTGGTTCACGATCTGGATCAAGGCGATCGATCAAAGTTAGGGCATCTTCAACTGTGGACTTTGGCCCCAGCTTTACCCCGATTGGATTGCGAATTTTTGATGCGAAATCAATATGTGCGCCATCTAGTTGACGTGTGCGCTCGCCGATCCAGAGGAAGTGCGCTGAAACATCGTATGGAAGATCAGTACGTGAATCGATACGAGTTAGCGCCTTTTCGTATTCCAGAATTAAAGCTTCGTGACTTGAGTAGAAATCAACGGTCTTGAATTCTTCGGGGCTAACTCCTGCTGAAGTCATAAAGGCGAGTGCGCGGCCAATTTCTTGAGCCATCGCTTCGTAACGCTCGCCTACTGAACTATCGCGGATAAAACCTTTATTCCATTCGTGCACCTGGCGCAGATCGGCAAAACCACCTTGGGTAAATGCGCGAACTAAGTTCAGAGTTGCAGATGAAGTGTTGTAAACCCGAACTAAACGTTCTGGGTTTGGAGTGCGTGATTCGAGGGTGAACTCAAGATCATTTACCGCATCTCCTCGGTAGGCCGGCAGAGTTACATCGCCACGAGTTTCATTGTCATTTGATCGTGGCTTAGCAAATTGCCCGGCCATGCGACCAACTTTTACAACTGGCAAACTTGAGTAGTACTGCAAAACAGCTGCCATCTGCAAAATTGTCTTAATGCGATTACGAATTGAATCAGCAGTTGCTGCCACAAAAGTTTCAGCGCAGTCGCCACCTTGTAGCCAGAAAGCTTTTCCTTCAGCAGCTAAGGCAATCTTGGCTTTTAAGTTATCGCATTCACCCGCGAAAACTAGCGGCGGGAAAGCTTTCAACTGATTAACAGCCTTAGTTACCGGCTCGCCATCTAAGCCACCTGGCCACTGCGGTTGTTGGGCCGCAACGAGACCAGGCGTGAATAGATTATCCAGGGAAGAAGTCATGGCTTAAGAATAGAGAATCTAAGGTAATGGTGTTGACCAATTATCCGAAGAAAACCTCAGCCTCTGCGTAAAGTGAAGGATCAACGGTCTTTAGCTTGTCAGTTGCCGATGCCAACGGGACTCGAGCAATCGAAGTTCCGTGGAGTGCAACCATCTTGCCCCAGTCGCCTTCGCTTGCAGCCGTAATTGCCATTAAGCCAAAGCGAGTAGCCAATACGCGATCGAATGCACTTGGTGTTCCACCGCGTTGAACATGGCCGAGAACTACAGTGCGAGATTCGTGACCAGTCTTGGCCTCAACAGCTTGGGCCAACCATTCACCGATTCCAGAAAGCTTTACGTGGCCGAAAGCATCAAGAGTCTGATCCTTGATCACCATGTCGCCATCTTGTGGAATCGCACCTTCGGCAATAACAATGATTGGGGCTTGTCCCTTATCAAAGCAAGAATTTACATATGCGCAAACCTTGTCGAGTGAGAATTTAACTTCTGGAATCAATACGCATGCAGCGCTGCTTGCCATACCTGAATGAAGTGCGATCCAGCCAGCATGACGACCCATTACTTCAACTACCAAAGCACGGTGATGTGACTGCGCTGTTGTGTGCAAGCGATCGATTGCTTCGACTGCAATATTTACGGAAGTATCAAAACCAAATGTGTAGTCAGTGTTATTTAGATCGTTATCGATCGTCTTTGGCACACCAATAACTTTTACGCCCAGGGCATCTAGCTTGGTGGCAACACCGAGAGTGTCTTCGCCACCGATTGCGATCAAGGCATCAATGCCGGCCGCAGCCAGGTTTTCTTTGATGCGCTCAACGCCATTATCAATTTTAAATGGGTTGGTGCGTGATGAACCAAGAATGGTTCCGCCCAAAGGCAAGATATCGCGAGTGTTCTCAAGCGTTAGCGGCATAGTCAAACCCTCTAGTGGGCCTTTCCAACCATCGCGAAAACCTACGAACTCGTGACCATATTCTTTGATGCCCTTTTGAACTACACCGCGAATAACTGCATTTAAGCCTGGGCAATCTCCGCCGCCGGTGAGGATTCCAATACGCATTTTCGTAAACTCCAATATCGCTGTCAATTAGATTCGCTAAATTTAAGTTGAGAAATCTAAATATTCATATGGTCAACGTTGACGATCACAGTCTAGCCTTGCCCCATGAGCCAAAGCGAACAAAAGCTAGTTGCCGGCGTAGATTCTTCGACCCAATCTGTGAAATTGGTTATTCGAAACGCAGTTACCGGCGAGTTAGTGCGCAGTGGCCGCGCCAGTCACCCAGAAGGTACTGAAGTAAATCCCACACTTTGGGCAGCTGCGCTAGACCAAGCAATTGCTGCAGCTGGCGGAATTTCTGATGTTTCGGCAATTGCAATCGGTGGCCAGCAACATGGCATGGTCGCTCTCGATAGTGATGGCGCAGTAATTCGTGATGCGCTCCTTTGGAATGACACTCGCTCTGCGCAAGCGGCGAAAGATTTAAATCATGAACTTGGTGGCGATGCCGAAACTGCACGCAAAGTTGGTTCTGTTCTAGTTGCTTCATTTACTGCCAGCAAACTACGTTGGTTAGCAGATCACGAACCAGAAAATGCAAAGCGCGTTGCTGCAGTTGCTCTCCCCCACGATTGGTTATCTTGGCAATTGCAAGGCGGCAAAGATTTTGAAAAACTATTTACTGATCGCAGCGATGCTTCAGGCACTGGTTATTTTGACCCTACAACTTCGCACTACCGTTATGAAATTCTAAGTTTGGCATTAAAGCACGATTCGGAAATTTACTTGCCGCGCATAGTTGCGCCAAACGCATTTGGGGGCACCACACTTAACGGGATTCCAATCGCAGCTGGTGCTGGCGATAACGCCGGAGCTGCGCTTGGCTTAAACGCGCAACCTGGTGATGTAATCGTTTCACTTGGAACTAGTGGCACTGCATTCTCAGTTTCTAATACGCCAACACATGATGCCGCCGGTTTAGTAGCTGGCTTTGCCGATGCAACCGGGCGTTACTTACCTTTAGTTTGCACACTAAATGCTGCCCGCATCCTTGATGCAGCGAGCAAGATCTTAGGTAAGAGCCATGACGAAGTAGCAGCACTTGCACTTTCAGCTAGCGCCGGTGCTAATGGCTTAACGCTGCTGCCTTATTTCGAAGGCGAGCGCACCCCTAATCGCCCTGATGCAACTGGCGTCTTTGCTGGCATGAATCTGGCTAACTCAAACCCAGCAGATATTGCACGCGCCATGATCGAAGGAATGCTTTGTGGTTTAGTAGATGCCGTCGGTGCACTTGTTTCACAAGGCGTTGCGGTTAATCGCATTCTGTTAATTGGCGGAGCTGCGAAAAATCCAGCAGTTGCGCAGATTGCTAGTTCGCTATTTGGTCGCGAAGTATTAATTCCGCCAGCCGGTGAATATGTGGCAGATGGTGCTGCGCGCCAAGCAGCTTGGGCGCTATCTGGAAATACCGAAGCACCGATCTGGAATTTTGGTGAAGTAGAAAAGGTAAGTGCTAAAGCATCACCTGATGTGTTTGCTAAATATCAAGAGTTGCGAGATCGCACTGCCAATTGGATTTAAATTTAACTAGCGGAGTTAAACGGTAACTCGCACGCCTTTACCAACAACCACAATTCCGCCTGGCGACAATGTAAAACGTTCGCGATCGCGATCAAGATCGACACCAATTTGCGCACCTGGATCCACAATTACACTCTTATCTAAGATTGCATTACGAATTACAGCGCGATCACCAATGCGAACATTAGGCATTAATACTGAACCATCAACGAATGCGCCTTTTTCAACCAACACATCGTATGAAGCAACTGTGCGGTTCACGTGACCGCCGACAATAATTGTGCCAGCACCCACGATTGAATCTTGCGCCAAGCCACCTTCGCTGAACTTAGCTGGTGGCAGCGATGGTGGATTAGTAAGCAACGGCCATTCGCGGTTATAAAGATTAAAAATTGGGTGAATGGAAACCAAATCCATATGTGCGTCGTAATAAGCATCAATTGAACCTACATCGCGCCAATAGCCTTTATCGCGCTCAGTCTCACCTGGAACTTGATTAGTGGCAAAGTCATAAACTTTTGCTAAACCATTGGCAGTCATCATCGGAATGATGTTTGCGCCTAAGTCATGGCGACTTTCGAGATCTTCGGAATCAAGGATTAGCGCTTCTTCCATTACATCGCGCTTGAAAATGTAATTACCCATTGAAACCAAGCAAAGATCAGGGTGGCCTGGCATTGCCGGTGGATCACTTGGCTTCTCGTGGAAAGCTTTAATGGTTACGCCATCTTCGGCTAATTCGATAACACCAAAGTCATGCGCTTCAGAGCGTTTCATACGAATTGCAGCAACCGTTACGCCAGCGCCAGTACTTAAATGGAAATCAAACATTTGACTGGAATCCATGCGATAAACGTGATCAGCACCAAAGACCACAATGTGTTTTGGATTTTCATCGTGAATTAAATTGAAGTTCTGCAAAATCGCATCAGCGCTACCGGTATACCAACGTGGACCCAGACGTTGCTGCGCCGGAACTGGAGTTACATAGTTGCCTAGCAAAGTAGACATGCGCCATGTTGTGGTTATGTGGCGATCGAGTGAGTGCGACTTATATTGCGTTAAAACTGCAATCTTGCGCATCTCTGCATTTACTAAATTGGAAAGAACGAAATCTACGAGGCGATATGAACCACCAAATGGAACCGCAGGCTTTGCTCGATCTGCAGTTAACGGCATTAAACGCTTGCCTTCGCCGCCAGCTAAGACGATACCGAGTGGTTGTTCAAAGCGCGCCATGTCCTAACGATACCCTTACCAAGTGAAAACGACCAGAGTTGGACTTGTTACTAAAGAGTGGCCACCACAGGTTTATGGTGGTGCTGGCGTTCATGCTGTGCAATTAACTGAAGCACTTCGAAACCTCGATGGCGTTTCAGTAGATGTTCATTGTTTTGGTGGCGCTCGCACTGATGGTGCGATTGGTTATTCAACACCAGCCTCTTTTGCAGACGCTAACCCAGCGGTTCAAGCAATCGCAACAGATTTAGATATTGCAAATAACTTGCAGAACGTCCACATAATTCATAGCCACACTTGGTATGCCAACATGGCAGGTCACTTTGGTTCATTGCTCCACGGCGTCCCCCATGTAATCACCGCTCATTCGCTCGAACCGCTTCGTCCTTGGAAAGCTGATCAGCTAGGCGGCGGTTATCAGATTTCATCATGGGCCGAGAAGAGTGCTTACGAATCTGCCGATGCCATCATTGCCGTTAGTGATGGCATGCGTGCCGATGTTCTAACTGCTTATCCAAACGTTGATCCAACTAAAGTGGTCACAATTCGAAATGGCGTTGATGTTGATCGTTTTAAACCAACTGCCAACCCTGCGCTGTTAACCGAACTTGGAATCACTGGCCGATATGCAATTTTCGTTGGCCGCATCACTCGCCAAAAAGGATTAGCGCATTTATTACGAGCTTGGCAAAATGTGCCAGCTGAGTATGGCTTAGTCCTTGCAGCAGGTAGCCCTGATGAAGAAACCATTGGCAACGAAGTAAAAGATTTAATCGAAGAACTTCAGAAAACTAGGCCAAATGTAATTTGGATTGCCGATATGTTGCCGCACGAAAAACTATGTGCGCTATTAACTTCAGCTGATCTATTCATTTGCCCTTCAATCTATGAGCCACTGGGCATTGTTAATCTCGAAGCCATGGCATGTGAAACTGCAGTCCTAGCAACTCGAGTTGGTGGAATTCCAGAAGTAGTTTCAGATGGCAATACCGGCAAGCTTGTAAATTACTCTGGCGACGGCGCAACACTTGAGAGTGATTTAGCGACGGCAATTATTGAAATAATGAAAGAACCTGCGCTTTTGAAGCAATATGGTGAGGCAGGTCGCAAGCGTGCAGCTGCCGAATTTGGGTGGCCAGCAGTTGCTCGCGCTACCCTTGCGCTCTATCAATCGCTCATCAAGTAGCTTTGATTTACTAAAGGAAACCATGTCCCGTCGCGCGTATTTTCACTTCGCAGTATCAGGTCTTTTTTGGGGCATTCCTTATCTTTTAATGAAGGTCGCGGTCGCTGATATTCCGCCTACCGTAATCGTTTGTGGCCGAGTTCTTATCGGTGCTGCAATCTTGATTCCGCTAGCTATCCACCAAAAAGTGTTAATGGATGCCATTCGTGGTTGGCGCTATGTTCTGCCTTACGCGATATTTGAAATGATGATTCCTTGGATTCTAATTACTAATGCTGAAAAGAAGATTTCTTCAGGTTTAGCTGGGCTATTAATTGCCACAGTCCCTATTTGGTCAACCATCTTTGCTTCAATGAACGGCGACAAAACAGTTTGGCACAGCAAGCGACTCGTCGGCATTGCCGTAGGTTTTGTTGGTTTAGTTGGTCTAGTTGGTTATGAAAGCATCTTTGGAAACTCTGATCCACTATCCATCGCCATGATGCTAGTAACAGCGATGAGTTATTCCTATGCGGTAAATATGATCTCAATTAAATTGCCTGAGGTATCAGGCATTGCAATTAATGGTTTAGCAATGGTCTTTACCGCCATCGTTTATCTGCCATTTATGATCGCGCAATGGCCGGCAGCAAACACAGTTTCTACCGAGTCGGCTCTATCTTTAGTTGCACTCGGTATTTTCTGCACCGCCTTAGCTTTCATCTCCTTCTTCATCGTAATGAAGGAGATTGGCCCAGCTCGTGCCTCAATCGGAACCTACGTAAATACCGCAGTTGCTGTGGTCTTGGGTGTCTTGATTCTCTCTGAGCCACTTACTCTGGGAATCATTATCGGTTTGCCGCTAGTAATGATCGGTTCCTACTTGGCTAGTCGCAAACCAGTAGCAAACGCTTAACCCTTACCATTTAGACATGAAGTTAATCGGGTCCGTCTTAGGTATAGCGATCCTGGCCACATACGTCATTGGCTCTGGGCTCTGGGTAAACACTGGTGATAATTGGTATCGGACTCTCAATCAACCTTCATGGCAACCGCCAGGTTATATCTTTGGAATTATTTGGCCGTACAACTTCATAGTTCTAGGAATTGCGGCAGTAACAATTGCAGAAAAAGCATCTCGTGCAAGCGTAGTTATTTACTTGGCTTTCTTTGCATTCTCAGTTGCGTGTGCTCTAACTTGGGCTTATCAGTTCTATCAGCCGCACAACTTGCAGCTAGCTTCGGTAGCGCTAATTGGCGCTGCGGTATTAACAATCCCAATGATCTTAATTGCCTTTAGGACTTCAACTCCAATCGCAGTTGCACTTCTCCCCTACCAAGCATGGGTCGCAACGGCTGCGACCTTGAGTTATCAATACAGCCGGATTAATTAAGGCATAACCAATCCGCCATCAACTGGCACGGTAATTCCAGTTACATAACTAGATGCATCGCTGACTAACCAGATCAAAGTTGCTGCTAACTCTTCGGGATCCCCGAGTCGACCAGCGGGTGCAAACATCTTGATCATATTTACCATGTCTTTGGGAAGTTCATCGCTCATCTCAGATGGGAAGAAGCCAGGCGCTAAAGCATTTACTCGGATATTTTTCCGGCCCGTCCATTGAGCAGCTAGATCTCGAGTTAGCCCAATTAATCCAGCCTTACTTGATGCATAAGCTGCTTGCGGTAGTCCTTGTGGCTTTAGACCAAGGATGCTTGAAATATTTACAATTGCACCACCATTTTTATTAGCTTTAGCAAAGGCTTGCGACATCCAATATGCACCAAAGAGGTTCACATCTAAAACTGATCTAAATTGCTCTGGCGTTTCATGAGTTGCAGGAACTGCTGTGCCAACTCCTGCGTTATTTACCAAGATATCAACGCGGCCAAATTTTTCAATTGCATAAGCAATTAGTGCTTCACATTGTTCTGGTTGAGTTACATCAGTTTGCAACGCAGCAAATTTACGGCCAGCAGCTTCTACCAACGCACCAGTTTCGGCAAGGCGTTCAAAGCGGCGAGCACCAAGAACAACATCTGCTCCTGCTTCGGCGAGTGCTTTTGCAAATGCAACACCGAGACCAGACGAAGCACCCGTGACCACTGCGACTTTTCCATCTAATTTAAAGCGGTCAAGAACACTCATACTCACTCCTCAAATTGGCCTTCTTTGCGTAAGGTTAAGGCATGGACTTCGCCCTCAGCCCTAAGACAACCGAATATGCCGCCAAACTGCAAGCCTTCATGGACTCTGAGGTTTTCCCGGCCGAAG
>CAZUWN010000017.1:0-1696 GCA_964624105.1 uncultured Candidatus Planktophila sp.
ATTGCTTCGATTACAAAGTCACAA
Organism: uncultured Candidatus Planktophila sp.; assembly: GCA_964624105.1. Lineage (GTDB taxonomy): Bacteria > Actinomycetota > Actinomycetes > Nanopelagicales > Nanopelagicaceae > Planktophila. Next base: position 25 of record CAZUWN010000017.1, read on the forward strand.
CCAGCAAATACTTGTTGATCTGCCGAACCACTAATTAGCAAACTTAAACGACGCGCTGCTTCTTCGCTCATGCGCTTCTTTTCAACGAGCTTTGCTAGTTCAGCACGAACCCAAGCGACACCTTTATCGGCGCGCTCTTGATCTATATCAGTCATCACGATTGGGGTCTTTAAATTACGTAGTAATAGCAACGCTAATTGCGATGCCATTAAGCCAGCACCAACTACGCCTACGCGTGCAACTTTGCGACCCAGAGCTGGCTTAGGAGCGCCTTCAACTTTCTTGCGCTTCTTTTGAATCAAATTGAAAGCATAAAGTGAAGCACGAAGAGGATCATCCATAGTTAGATCAGCTAGCGCTCGATCTTCAGCATCAAAACCTTCACTTATCGTATTTGTTCTTGCCTCAGCAATTAATTGCAAAGCTCTAGCTGGCGCAGCGACTTCAGCGCCGCCATATTTCTTTAGCGCTGCTGCCTTGCCAGTAGCAAGAGCACTTTCCCAAGCTGGATCATTGCTGTAGTCGGCACGTTCAATTTTGGTTGAGCCATTTAGAATATTGGCTGCGAACTGAACCGATTTCTCTAAGAAATCAGCTGGTTCAAAAACTGCATCCACCATGCCTAATTTGAAAGCATCTTTTGCTTTCAGCATGGTGTTATTTGCTAATGCATTTAACATAATTACTTGAACTGCGCGTTCTGGCCCGATCAATTTAGGTAGCAGCGTTGCGCCACCCCAACCTGGAACTAAGCCAAGGAAAACTTCTGGAAATCCAGTTAGTGCAGTTGAGGCCATAGTGCGGTAATTGCTATTTAAGCCAACCTCAAGACCACCACCAAGTGCAAGTCCGTTAATAAAGGAGAAAGTCGGTTTCCCAAGTTCTCCTAAGCGACGGAAAACATCGTGACCCAATTTTCCAATTGCCAGTGATTGTTCGCGCTCAGTTAAAAACGAAAGCGCGGATAAATCAGCACCAGCTGCGAAGATGAATGGCTTACCGGTAATCGCTACTGCGACCACATCGCGCGCTGCAGCATCAGTGATTGCGGCATCTAGCGCCATAAGTGATTTAGGGCCAAAAGTATTGGGACGATTGTGATCGTGCCCGTTATCTAACGTGATCAGCGCTAACTTGCCACTGGCACCAAATGGCGTTAAATCAATTTCGCGAACAAGAGCGTTTGTGACTACTTCTTCGGGAGCACCTTCTGGCATGATCATTTCAGTAGCCATTTTTATTTGCCTCCCTTGAAGTTTGGGTTCTCCCAGATAATGGTGCCGCCCATTCCTAAACCAATACACATTGTGGTGATGCCATAACGCACCTCTGGGTGGGCTTCAAAGCCACGCGCCAAGTTAAGAATTAAGCGAACACCAGAGGAAGCAAGTGGGTGACCAACTGCAATTGCGCCACCAACTGGATTAACGCGAGGGTCATCATCTGCGATTCCAAAGTGCTCAAGGAAGCTAAGTACTTGAACAGCAAATGCTTCGTTCACTTCGAATAAACCAATATCTTCAATCGAAAGTCCGGCTTTTGCGAGTGCCTTAATTGTGGAAGGCACTGGCCCGTATCCCATAATTTCTGGTTCAACGCCTGCGAATGCAAAAGTAACCATGCGTGCTTTAATCGTTAAGCCAAGTTCGATTGCTTTATCTTCAGCCATTAC
>CAZUWN010000017.1:1796-3439 GCA_964624105.1 uncultured Candidatus Planktophila sp.
GCATCGGTAGAAACAATTTTCTCAGCTAAGTAACGCGGATTTGGATCAACACCTTCGCCCATTGGGTGGTTGCCCATATGTTCAACACCACCGGCAATTGCAACATCGTAGGCACCCATTGCAATTGAACCCGCAACAGTTGTAACCGCAGTTAGCGCACCCGCGCACCAACGATCGATGGAATATCCGGGAACACTATTTGGCAGGCCAGATAACAGCGCGGCACTTCGACCAATGTTCATACCTTGATCACCGCTTTGGGTTGCAGCAGCAATTGCAACGTCATCAATTGTCTTTGGATCAACTTTTGGATTGCGCTCGAGTAAGCCACGGATAGCGCGAACAATTAAATCGTCGGCGCGAGTGCCGGCATATAAACTGCCAGCTTTTCCAAATGGAGTTCGAACTGCATCAACTATGACAACTGAGCGCGACATTGCGGGAGCCCTTCGGTAAGTGTTACCAAAGGTTACTGGTCGGTAAGGTTAAGCAGCAACTAAGCCGCTAGTTAACTGCGCTACTAATTAGGCAGCGGCAGATTTAACGGGTGCTGGCTTGCTTGCTGCTGGCTTTAAGTAGAGAGATAGCACGACCGCTAGGTAGGCACCCCAGAAAACAAACTGCAGCAACGACATCGTTGTATCAAAGCCAATTGTTCCCGCAAGAACGCCACCAAGTAGTGATTCTTTGGCGATAACTGAAGTTACATCCCAGACGAAGAAGTCAACGCCAGGCAACCAACCAAGTTCTTGATACTCGTGAATGCCGTAGCTAAGAACGCCAGCGGCAACAACAACCAGCGCTATTCCGGTGTAGTTAAAGAATTTAGAGAGATTGATCTTGATCGAACTACGATAAATCAGATATCCCAGCGTAATTGCTAGACCTAAACCTAAGAGGAGGCCGACTGTTGCCGACGGGGTTGATGAAACCGTCTTAAAATTGGCATAAATAAAGAGCGAAGTTTCGAGTCCTTCGCGAACCACCGCAAAGAAAGCCGCGGCAGCAAGTGCCAATGGACCAGCCAGAACAGCGGTACTCATCTGGCCTTCGAGCTGACCCTTCAGATGACGAGCAGTGCGCTTCATCCAGAAAACCATCCAGGTAACGAAGCCAACTGCTAGGAATGAGGTGGTACCGGCGAAGAACTCTTCACCGCGTGGGCTTAATTCGGTTGAGGTGATAGTCAGGAATGCCCCAGTAGCCAAGCTGACGACTACCGCTACTGCCACACCCGCCCATAACGGGGCGAGAAGGGCTTTACGGCCCGTTTTAACCAGGTAGGCAACGAGAATTCCTACGATCAGGGCAGCTTCTAGGCCTTCGCGGAGGGCAATAATGAATGTGCTCAACATGGGATTAACGTACTAGCGTCAATTTAATTACGCAACTCCAGTGTTGCGTAATTCGCATCACTCTGGTTCAGCGGCCGCCTCTGGCGCCTCAGGTATAGCGAGCGGCTCTCGTTCGAGCAGGGCTGCACTGACTAAATCGGCTATTTCGGCCACCTGCCAAGGGCGAGCCCCGAGTTCGAGGGCATCTTTACTGACATCGGTTGAAGCTTTCCAAACTAATTTTCTAATCACATCAGGTGAAATTAAATTCTCAACTGGGATATTTAACTCAGCGGCCCGAAGTTCAAC
>CAZUWN010000017.1:3539-8939 GCA_964624105.1 uncultured Candidatus Planktophila sp.
GCATCTCGTAACAACTGCGCAATTATGTTTCGCAGTTCAATTAGTAGCTCAACATCAAGGGCTGCGTAATTAAGCCAATCAAGTGGCAACGGACGAACCGACCAATCAACTGCCGAATGTTCTTTAGCAAGCAATACCCCAAGATGTGCTTCAAGTAATGGCCCGAGACCTACCCGAGGCAGACCTGCAATACGTCCGCCTAATTCAGTATCAAATAACAATTTTGGATTAATACCTAGCTCGCGCAAACAAGGTAAATCTTGGGTGCTGGCATGCAAAATTACTTCATCGGTATTTAGTAGTTCATTTAACTCAGCAAATAACTGATGACCAGGGCCAAATGGAATCGGATCAATTAAATGCAAACCACCACCATTGCGCTTGATTTGAATGAGGTAAGCACGAGCACTGTATTTATAACCAGATGCTCGTTCTGCATCGACGGCAAATGGCCCAGCACCTTTTGCTAATTCGGCCAGCGCTGTTCTAAATGATTCTTCATCAGCTATTACTGGGGGAGTGCCGGCAGCGGGTGCTAGTAATGGCGTGGCTGTTATTGCTTCATCGTCGGTCATCAAAATAAATTAACTTGTGCGTCGTTTACGTGATGGGGAAATTACCGAGACCCCATCTGGAATTGGTGGCAGACCGGCCACCGTAGCAAGCAGATTGCACCAAGCAGTAACGTGGTTAAACAATTCATCGGCAGATTTAATAATTGGTGACCAAGACGCGCGAATTTCAATCTCAGCTTCATTGCGGCGCCCAGTTAGTTTGCCGAATGAGGCGCTAGTAACGCGAGTAACTGTGCCACTTGGTGCGCTGTATTCACAACCAGCATCGGCGAGAGAATCTAGGAACCAAGACCAGCCGACTTCAGCGAGCATCGGATCTTCATGCATATCGGCTTCAACATCGGCGCTCATAAAAGTCACGCAACGAAAATCAGATTCCCATGTTTCTTGGCCACCTGGTTCGTGCAACAAAACAAAGCGGCCCGAGCCAACGCCATCTTCGGCATCGCCAGTTAAGCCATTGCTTACATCGGCCGAAAAGGCAAAGGAATATTTGGCTAGTTTCTGAGGGGCAGGGACTTCCTCGAGAATAATTTCTGAACGGGTATCTACAGTTCTAAGTTGATCAATCAAACGATCAAAGGCTGCAGCATCCACTACCTAAGTCTAAAGATGAGGGACACAGATTTAAGGGAGGCAGGGCGGTAACCTACGCAAATGGCTTTCTTGCTAGCACTCTTATCCAGCGCCCTTTGGGGTAGCGCTGATTTTCAAGCGGGGCGAATGAGCAAGAAGTACAAAGCTTTTGCAGTCCTTGGTATCACCCAATTGATTGGCTTAGCTTTTGGAATTTTCTTGATCTTTGCTACTGGCGAAAGTGGCGCAGTTGCTTTTGGAAATGAAGGATTTTTCTCTGGCTATTTTTGGCCGGGCGTTTTTGCTGGGGTACTCGGATACATCGGTTTGATCTGTCTTTACGTCGGTCTTAGTACTGGCCGCATGGGCGTGGTTTCTCCGATTAGTTCGCTAGGTGCTGTTGTGCCAGTTATGTTCGCGTTAATTGGCGGCGAACAACTTTCGCGTGGTCGCTGGGTTGGTGTGGTGATCGCACTTGCTGGCGCTTTCTGTGCAAGTGGCCCCGAGATTTCGCAAGGCTTTCCATTAAAGCCAGTGGCTTTAGCATTTGGCGCCGCATTTGGTTTTGGTACTGCGTTGACTCTGATGGGTATCGGTTCTGACTCAAGTGCGTTAATGACTATGGTGACAATGCGCGCGACAACTGCGCTATTTACGATCGCGATTGCAATTAGATTTCGTTCCACCGGTGGATTCAGTATTAGCGACGCGCCTTCATTAATCTTCATTGGCGTTGCAGACTTTCTGGCTAACTTCACACTTGGGCTCGCAACACAAGAAGGGCTTGTCTCCTTGGTTATGGTATTGGGATCGCTCTATCCAGTAGTTACAGTTTTGCTAGCTTTCAAGTTATTGCATGAGCGTTTGCATAAAGTGCAATACGTCGGTGTCTTCTTGGCTGTATCTGGTGTCGCAATACTCTCTGCGTTTTAAAACTAATTAGTTGCAGTATAAAAAGTTGTATCTTCTTCAACTCGTTCAATTACGTTTGAAAATTTGCTTAGTAACTTTTTAAAATCAACTTGATCTTCGCCAGCAGTAACTGAGGTAACACTTAACTCAAGTCGATCCACTTTTTTGGCTGCAATTAGCTCTTCAATTATCGAAATGCCAGATTCGATCACAATGGTTTCGCCAAATAGGCGCTGGGCTCTAGCTAACGCTTCGGCTGGCTCGCAATTCCACCAGTGGGCCAAGCGATTATTTGAAAGCGGGTTTAACATTGATTTAGAAACAACCACAACTGGTACTGGTGTCTTTTGATACGGCTCATTACGAGCGGTGTTGCCACCAATTAGCAGCGCATCTGCAGTTCGGCGGCGAGCTAAGAAGGCACGGCGATCAGCGGCGCTAGAAACTCCAGCCGAACGGCCATCTTTGCTAGTAGATCCATCGGAACCAACGACTAATGAGGCGATAACAGGCACGGAGAAAAGGTAGGGGGTTGCCATCGGTTTAGGGCGTAGATTCTTGAGTGTCTGGCCTTAAATCTTTTCTAGGTCTAGCAAAATCAATGTCAGTGGCGGCCTTTATTCTTTAGAACATGATCATTGACTGCGATTCTTGTTCCCTGCGAGATTTGGCTTGTAAAGATTGTGTTGTTTCATTCTTTCTAAACAAAGCTGAAGATTCGGTGGATTTAAGCAACCAAACTGCTGATGCACTTCAACTTCTCTCATCTCGAGGAATAGTTCCGCCGCTTCGTTTTCTTGCATAGGCGGGTTTTCTTGCCTAATCAGGCGAGATTTCCTGTGAATTCGCCGATTTTAGGGCGAATTCTGAGCGTGAATTACGCTTTTAGGCAGTTAGGCGCGGTTTGAGGTTGAGTGGCGCAAGTACCCACCGATAGCCTCTTCTCCATGTCACGCATAGGTTTACGAAGCGCGCTCACAATTGGCGTAGCCGTAACTATGGCAAGTGCATTAATCGCACCTATTGCCCAAGCTGCTCCAACGTTGGCACAAATTCAAGCCCAAGTGCGCCAGCTTGAAGAAGATGCTACTTCCGCTGCCGAAGGAGCGCAGGCGGCAAAAGTTCAACTAGCAACTTTAACCAAAACCCTAAATGGACTTAATCAAGAGGCGGCTGCACAGGGCGCAACAGTGAATGCACTTAAGAAATCTTTAGGCACAATTGCAATCGAACAATATAAGGCCGGGGGATTGAGCCAAGGTTTAGAACTTCTTTTTTCGGCTAACCCAGAACTTTATTTAAGTTCGGCAGGTTCATTGGAGTCAATCACTCGAGCAAAGAGTTCTCAATTAAGAAAATTCGAAGCCGCAGAACAACGTCTTAATGCAACAAAGTTAACGGTCGATGACAAGCTAGCGCTTGTAAAAGCAGCGCAGAAAAGGTTTGCTCAGAAGTCGGCACAAGCAAAATCTAAATTAGCTGCTGCCGAAAAAATATTAGCTAAATTGAAGAAGGAAGACCGAGCTCGATTGGCGGCTCTGAAGGCGGCTGAAGAAGATGCCGACCAAGCTTCTTCTAAAGCATATGCAAGCAGCGCGGGTGCGATTTCAGGTCGCGCTGGAATCGCGATTAAGTACGCACTAAAGCAGATCGGTGATCGATATGTATTTGGCGCAGCAGGCATGGTTAATTGGGATTGTTCGGGTCTAACCATGCGCGCATATCAAGCAGCGGGCGTGTCACTGCCGCATTCATCTAGGGCGCAATCGCGTTATGGTCGCTCAGTTTCCTTCAAGTCAGCAAAGCCGGGCGATTTACTCTTCTATGGTCGGCCAATTTCTCACGTATCAATTTATTTGGGTGGCGGCAAAATGGTTCATGCCCCGCGTTCTGGTTCACGCGTGAAAGTTGTATCTAACGCCGCTACGGCGTTGGGTAGTAAACGGCTCGTTGCCGTTCGCCGGTTCTAGTGATGGTGGCAACAACTCTTTTTATTACTAATGACTTTGGCCCTAGAGCTGGGGGAATTGAAACCTTTGTACATGGACTGATTGAACGCTTACCTAAAGGGTCAGTAATTGTTTACACCAGCGCTCAAGCAAACGCACAAAAATTCGATGCAGAGTGGCTACTTAATTACGGCGTTGAAGTTATTCGCGATCGCAGCAAAATCCTGCTGCCAACTCCTCGTGTGATTAAAGTTTGCCAAAATTTGATTAGCAGTCGAAATCTATCGAAGGTGGCATTTGGCGCCGCTGCACCACTTGGAATTATGGCTCGAGCAATGCGACGTGCGGGCGCGCAAAAGATTGTCGCCCTTACGCATGGCCATGAAGTTTGGTGGGCCAAAGTTCCAGCGTTCTCAACGGCGATTAGATTCATGAGTAAGAATATTGATGCGATTACATATTTAGGTGATTACACCAGAGGCGAAATTAGTAAAGCGCTAAGTAAATCTGATTCAAGCAAGTTGGTACAGATTGCACCTGGCATTGATGTAGACCATTTCATTCCTACGGATTCAAGTAAGTTGCGAGCTGAACTCGGACTAACTGATAAGTCCGTGATCATTAGCGTTGGCCGTTTAGTTCACCGCAAAGGGCAAGATAAGTTAATCGCTGCGCTGCCGGCTATTAAATCTGCGGTGCCTAATGTGCATCTAGTTTTAGTCGGAGTTGGTCCGCACCAGGATTATCTAGAGAAATTGGCGCGCAAACTTAAAGTTAGTGATTGCGTAACATTTATTGGTCGAATCAACTACGCCGAACTCCCTTACTACATCTGCTTGGGCGATATCTTTGCAATGCCGTCGCGTTCACGTTTCTTTGGACTAGAAGTAGAGGGCCTAGGCATTGTCTATCTCGAAGCTAGTGCATGCGGGTTACCAGTAGTCGGTGGAAAATCCGGGGGAGCACCCGATGCAGTTCTAGTCGGTGAAACCGGGGTAGTTGTTGATGGCACCAGCCCTTCTGAAATTGCTGAGGCTTGTATTGATTTACTTAATAATCCAGAACTCTGCGCACTCATGGGTGCAAATGGCAGAGCTTGGATTATTGAAAATTGGCGCTGGGAAATTTGGGCTACTAAGTACGCAGCGTTACTCGCCTAACCAAGAATTTTCACGAGCAACTGCAACTGCTGATATTCGATTGCTGACCTCAAGTTTGCGATAGATGCTCGCTAAATGCGTTTTGATAGTCGGTTCACCTAAATAAAGCTGACGAGCTATTTCTTTAGTGCTTTTACCAGTCGCCAAAATTGTCAGAACTTCTAATTCTCTCGAACTCAAACTTGGTAACCGCTCTTTTGCTTTGAGCGCTTTCTGTAAACCAGATGC
>CAZUWN010000017.1:9039-13069 GCA_964624105.1 uncultured Candidatus Planktophila sp.
TTGCTGGCGGCAACGGCACAGATTGTGAAATTGGCCTTAACCAGTGCTTGCTCTAACCCAGCGCGAACTATCGGATGATCATCAACGATTAGAACTCGGCGGTTCAACTGGGAATCGATACTCGAATCAAGAGACCGGGTGTGAGGTTTATGAATTCAATTTTTCCAGATAGTTCAGCTACCGCCTCGGAAATACCAACTAAGCCAAATCGATCAGCCTTCATTTCAACACCGCCAATCCCGTTATCGCTAACTTCGATAACAGTAAGAGCATCGTCGCTATAGGTGTGCAGATTAATCACGCTAGCCCCAGAGTGCTCAGCTGCATTACGCAAGAGTTCAATGGCTATGGGGCTAATTACTTGATCAAGGGGGATGGTCAGTTCAACTTTGCCGAGACGATCCCCGCAGATTGCGACAGCTTGTTCGCCTAAATCAGGTGAAGTGCTACGTAGATTCAGGATCTCGCGACGAACTTTTTCAATCAGGCCAGTAACTTCAAACCTAAGGGTTCGCAGTTCAGCGCGGGTAGAAGTTGGTAATTCAGGTGCACCCAGAGATTGGTCAAGTGAGTAACCCAGGGCAACCAAATCTTGCGCTATTCCATCGTGGATTTGGCGCGCAATCTGGTTTGTGCCCCGGGTATTCAATTACTCTTTTTCGTAGAGCGCTTCGATTTCAGCTGCAAATTCTTGCGCGATCACATGGCGCTTGATTGAGAGCTTTGCAGTTAACTGTCCGCCGGCGATTGTGAAGTCGGTAGTTAAGATTCTGAATTTACGAATTGACTCAGCTTTACTTACTGCTTTATTTGCTTCATCAACGGCAGTTTGGATAACACTTATTAGTTGAGGGTCAACGGCTAAATCTGCCATTGAAGCGCCTTGCTTCTTATTTGCAGCGATCCATGGCTTTAGCAAATCTTGATCAATTGTGATCAAGGCACCAATAAATGGGCGAGCATCGCCAACAACAACACATTGGCTAACTAGTGGATGTGAGCGCAAGCGATCTTCTAGAACTGCAGGTGCCACATTCTTGCCACCAGCAGTAACAATAAGTTCTTTCTTGCGACCAACGATAAAGAGGAAGCCATCTTCATCTAACTTGCCAAGGTCACCAGTCTTAAACCAGCGATCAGCATCGAATACTTCAGCATTGGCTGCATCGTTCTGCCAATAACCGCGCATAACAATTGGGCCTCTTAGAAGTACTTCGCCATCTTCGGCAATCTTGACTGAGGTGCCTGGGATTGGTTTTCCAACAGAACCAACTCGTAGAGCTGTTGATAAATTCAGCGTTGCCCCAGCTGTGGTTTCAGTTAAACCGTAACCTTCCAAAATAGTTATTCCGGCACCGCGATAGAAGTGACCTAAGCGAGCGCCTAGGGGAGCGCCACCAGAAATTGCTGCCTCAACGCGACCACCAACTGCGGTACGGATTTTTGAGTAAACAAGTTTGTCGAAAAGCGCGTGCTTCAAACGAAGTGATAGCGATATTTTCTTGGTATCTAAGCCTTCGCTATATGCAATCGCAACAGCAGCTGCCTTGCGGAAGATGTCACCCTTGCCAGCAGCTTCGGCCTTTGCTTCAGCACCGTTGTATATTTTTTCAAAAATACGGGGCACTGCAAGAACGAAAGTTGGCTTGAATGAAGCTAAGTCAGCTGATAAGCGACCAACTGGATCGCTGCAGTGCGCTAAATGTAATCCGGCAGTGATCGCACCAATTTGCACCATGCGACCGAATACGTGTGCAACTGGCAAGAAAAGTAAAGTTGATCCATCTGGCTTTAAGAACAGATCTTTAGCGCCTTGCACAACATTGCCGCACTCAGAAAGGAAATTGCTGTGAGTTAGCGAAACACCCTTTGGCTTTCCAGTTGTGCCAGATGTGTAAATCAAAGTTGCCAAAGTATCTGGCACAAGTGAGTTACGTCTGCGATCAATTTCATCATCACCGATGTGAGAACCTGATGCGGTCAAAATATCCAGGACACCATCGGTCATAGTCCAAACGTGACGGGTATGAGCTGGTCTTACCGTCTCAACTAGTTCTCGAAGAGTTGGTGTTTCAACAATGATGCCGACAGCACCTGAGTCATTAAGAATCCAGTCAATCTGCTCAGCTGAGGAAGTGTCATATACCGGCACAACAACGCCACCGGCATACCAAATTGCAAAATCTAAGATCGTCCACTCGTAGCGAGTGCGAGACATAATCGCAACGCGATCACCGATTTGAATGCCGGCTGCGATTAAACCTTTAGCGGCAGTGCGCACTTCGGTTTCAAACTCGCGAGCAGTTACTGGTTGCCACCCTTCGCCAAGTGGGCGAGAGAGCACGACGCGTTCTGGTTCAAACCAAGCGCGTTCAGCGACAAGGTTTGTCAGATTCCCCTCGGTAGCAGCAGGGACAAGGGCAGGTATGGTCATTTCGTTCATGGGAGAACGCTAGCGTGGCGACTATCAGAAATGGAAGAGGGTACCCTTTGCGCCATGAGCGAATTAAGCAGCGGAAAAATCACCATAGATGCCCCGATCAACGAGGTACAGGCAGCCCTTTTCGAGATTGCCAAGTATCCCGAATGGTCGACTTCTATTAAGTCAGTCGAGGTTCTAGCCACCGATGAGCAGGGCCGGTTAACCTCCGGCAAGTTCGTAATCGATGCCGGCATGATGAAAGATAAAGTTACTCTAGATTACGAGTGGTCAGAGGCTCCCAGCAAACTTTCATTTTCATTTAATGATGCTGATTTATTGACCGGCATGGAAGGTTCTTACACAATCAAGAAAATTGATGAGGACACTACCGAGGTCACTTATGAAATGGGCGTTGAAATCTCGATGCCGATTCCAGCAATGATGCGCAAGAAGGCTGAACAAACAACGATTGATCAAGCCCTTGAGCAATTGAAATCGCATCTAGAAAGCTAATTAGTTCATGTCTTTAACTGTTGGCGTGGATGTTGGCGGCACCAAAGTTCTTGGTGGCGTTGTTGATGCATCTGGAAAAGTTTTAGCAACCTCACGTCGAGATACTCCGCGCGAAGGTGGTAGCGAGCTAACCAAAACCATCGCTGAAGTTGCCCTTGAATTAATGAAGGAACATGCGGTCACCGCAGTTGGAGTTTCAGCAGCTGGATTTGTTTCCTCAGACCGCAAAACAATGTTGGCTACACCGAACATTGCGGATTGGAATGGCGTTCAACTCGATGTTGAGTTAACAAAGTTAATTGGGTTACCAGTTGTAATTGAAAATGACGCTAACGCTGCAGCTTGGGGTGAAGCAAAATTTGGTGCGGGTCGCAATCAAGCACACATGATGATGTTAACTATCGGTACTGGTGTTGGTGGCGGCATAGTTGTTAATAACGAGCTCTACCGCGGAGCGTTTGGAATTGCGGCAGAGTTTGGTCACTTGCGCGTTGTACCTGAAGGTCATCTATGTGGCTGTGGTGCTCGTGGCTGTTTCGAACAATATGCATCAGGTAGTGCACTTCGACGTCATGCTCGCGAAGCAATTAGCGCATCACCAGATTTAGCCCGTAATTTACTTGCTCGTGGCGATGGCACAATCGATGGTCTAACTGGTCAAGCAATTACAGATGCAGCCCGCGAAGGTGATGCTGTAGCACTTGCTGCTTTTCAAACTACTGCTCAATATTTAGGTGCTGGAATTGCATCCCTGGCAGTGTTGCTCGATCCATCTTGCGTGGTTATCGGTGGGGGAGTAATTGATGCCGGCGAAATTCTGTTGACTCCAACTCGCGAGGCAATGAAACGCTACATGCCATTTGCTGGCAAGCACCCGTACCCAGAAATTGTGGCAGCGGAACTTGGCAATGAAGCTGGTTTAGTTGGCGTTGCTGATCTAGCTCGTAATTAATTTTCGAACGGGTATCGCAAACCTATCTGATTTCTTATTTCATCTAAGCTTTGCATAATTTCAATACTCATTTTATGCGTCAACAATGGTGATTCAATTTCCGCATTTCTAACCATGCGTTCTAACTCGGCAGCTTGTTCACG
>CAZUWN010000018.1:0-3906 GCA_964624105.1 uncultured Candidatus Planktophila sp.
GTGCATGAAATCGGCCCTAAGGTATGGTGGCCATCTAAGTTATCTAAATCAGCTGACTAGTTACTAGCTCGGAGTTTTATGACGCTACGAGTTGGTCTAGCTGGATACGGTTTAGCTGGTCGTAACTTTCACGCACCGCTTCTTAAGGGATGTGGGTTAGAGCTGGTTGCAGTTCTAACCACAAATCCGGAACGCATCTCACACGTTAATTCGGATTTTCCAGATGCCGTAGTTGTGGCAGATATGCGCGAACTATTGGCGCATGATCTAGACCTAGTAATCGTGGCATCGGTGAATTCAGTCCATGTCGAGCAAGCTATTGCTGCGCTACATGCCGGCATCCCAACTGTGGTTGATAAGCCTATGGGCCGTAATTTGACCGAGACTATGGAGATACTGAAAGCATCTGATGAAACCGGTGTTCCGGTAACAGCTTTCTATAATCGGTTCTTTGATTCGGATTCACTGACCATTAAACGAGTGATACAAGATAATGAAATCGGTACAGTCTTTCGCATTGATTCACGGTTTGAACGTTTTCGCCCTGATCTGGCAAATCAATCTTGGCGCGAGCAAAGCAGTGCCGAAGAGGGCGGGGGATTATTGCTTGATCTCCAATCCCACTTAGTTTCAACAGCCCTTGATTGGTTTGGTCCAGCTGAATTAATTTCAGCAAGTGTTCGTAGTATTCGTGGCGCATCTGATGACGATGTGGTCCTAGTTTTAAAACATGAAAGCGGAGTTGATTCATATTTGTCCGCTAGTTCAATAGTTGGCGCGCCAGGACCGCGCATTCGCATGTTAGGCAGTAATGGCGCTCTGGTAATTGGCGAACTAGATCCACAAGAAGCGTTATTGCGAGCCGGCAAAGTGCCGCACGATGGCAAGTGGGATGTCTCTACCAAGTCTGAAGCTCGCATAATGCGTGGCGATGTGGTCAGTGAATTGAAAGTTGAAGATGGAAACTATGCACGTTTCTACGAACTAGTTGCTGGTGCTATTGCGGGCAAGAATGAGTGGCCGGTTAGTAAGGCTGAAATAATTGCGGTTGCAACCATCATTGATAAAGCGCGAGAACTAAACTTTCGTGAGTAAGCCCGTTGTAGTAATCGGCGCCGGTTTAGCGGGTATGAACGCCGCCATCCAAATGCAAAATGCAGGTCGCGAAGTAGTTGTACTGGAAGCCGCAGATCGTGCTGGTGGGCGAGTGCAATCAGATCAGATCGATGGATTTACCTGTGATCGTGGTTTTCAGTTGATTAACGCCAAATACCCAGAGTTAGCTGCCCTAAACATTTTGGGTGAGTTAGATTTCCGATTTGCCGATCGGGCGATAAATATTGCAATCGACGATCGGACACATCGATTAGGGGATCCACGTAAATACTTCAAATCAGCGTTTGATTCCGCAACGGGATCAATCTTCGAGAAGATTTCGTTGATCAAAGCACTGGCTGGAAAACCTAAACCAACACTCTCGATCGATGAGTATCTAGTCGCATCCGGACTGGGCAAAACATTTGAACGTGTTTTACGCCCATTCCTGCGCGGTGTTTATTTGGCTGACCTATCTAACATCGCAGCACCGGCTGGATTAGAGATCATCAGGACTTTCATTAGTGGCAAACCTGGATTGCCGAGTCGTGGAGTTGGAGCGCTTTCAGTCGTAATGGCAAAACAGGTTAATGATCTACGGTTAGGTGTAACAGTTAATTCAATTAAGAGTGGAGTTGTAACGACTTCGGTAGGTGAAATCCAAGCTAGTGAGATTATCGTTGCAACAGATAGTACGACGGCGGCGCAATTGTTGGACCTTGGATCAGTGCCTAAGCTCGCCGGTTGCACAACTTGGTACCACAGCGCACCAACTGCCCCGGTCGCACATGGTCAATTAATTGTTGACGGCCAAAACCGTGGCGCAGTAATAAATACTTTAGTGATTTCCAATTTCATTCCAGAGTACGCACCTGTCGGTAAGAACTTAATATCGACAACTACTGATACTGGGATTACCGAATCTGACGCTCGACGCCATCTTGCAACACTTTACGCTTGCGATAACCGTGATTGGGAGTTGGTCGCGAAGTATGAAATTCCAGCGGCGCTACCAATAGGGGCAAAGGGAATAACCCAACCGATTCAGAGCTTCGTGCGCGCAGGAATTTATCTAGCTGGAGACGGTCAAGTAACTCCATCGCAAAACGGCGCTCTTAAATCTGGGCGATTGGCCGCAATGGCAGTGTTAGCTAATTAATCAACTAACTTTTCAAGCGCCGATGAAATATGTGGGTAATCAAAAGTAAAGCCAGCTTCGGTTAGAACCTGTGGCATAACCTTCTTTGAACCAAGCACTTCGGCTGAGAAACCGCCAAGTACGATCTTTAGTGCAAATGCTGGCACTGGGAAGAGCGCTGGACGATGCATCGCGCGGGCTAAGCCGGCGGTAAATTCTGAGTTAGTAACGGGATTTGGTGAAGTTAAGTTAACCGGACCAGATACTTTATTTTCCAAAAGAAATGCGATTGCGCGAATTTGATCGTGCAAAGTAATCCAAGACCACCATTGCTTACCGTTACTGAGTTTTCCACCTAGACCAAAGCGAAAGAGCGGCAACATTTTGCCCAGTGCGCCACCGGTTGGGTCAAGTACTAAACCAGTACGAAGTTTCACGGTGCGCACATCGCCAGCCAGATCGGCGGCAGATTCCCATTCGTGGCAGACAGCGGCTAAGAAATCATCGCCAACGCGATCACTTTCAATTACGGCACGATTACCGCTCTCGCCATACCAACCGATTGCACTAGCGGAGATAAAAACTTGTGGCTTAACGATTGCGACTGCTTTTGCAATTGTTGTAGTACCGAGCAAGCGCGAATTCAAAATCTCGCTCTTATACTTTTTAGTCCAACGCTTATCGCTAACCCCGGCGCCAGCTAAGTGAATAACTGCGTCCACCCCAGCAAGTGCATCCATATCAACTGTGCCAGCAATAGGATCCCAGGTGATTTCTTCACTAGAGACAGCAGCTCTGCGAACTAAACGCTGAACGGTGTGGCCTTGTGACTTTAGATAACCAACTAGAGCAGTACCAATTAGCCCAGAAGCACCGGTAACAGCAATGCGTTGTGGCGGTAGCAAATTAAAGTCCTAGGTCTGATTCGAAAGCGCCGCCTTCGAGACGTTCTTTCAAGGTAACTAGGAAACGAGCAGCATCTGCGCCATCAACAACACGATGATCGTAGGAGAGACCAAGGTAGACCATTGAACGAATTGCAATTGTTTCACCGCCATCTTCGCCGCGAACCACCATCGGACGCTTAACAATTGCGCCAAGGCCCAAGATAGCAACCTGTGGTTGGTTAATAATTGGCGTATCAAATAGTGCGCCACGGCTACCAGTATTGGTTAGCGTGAAAGTTCCACCACCAAGTTCATCAGGAGTCACCTTGTTATCGCGAGTGCGTGCAGCAAGATCTGAAATCTTGCGAGCAATGCCACCCATATTGAGATCGCCAGCATTAGAAATTACTGGAACTAATAAACCGCGTTCAGTATCAACTGCAATACCTAAATGTTCTGTGCCGTGATACGTGATTTGGTCACCTTCGACGGAAGAGTTAAGCACTGGGTGTTGCTTCAGCGCTTCACAAGTTGCAACAGCGAAGAATGGAAGGAAGGAAAGCTTGACGCCTTCGCGAGCTTCGAAGCTGGCCTTTGACTTATCGCGCAGGCGGGCAATCTTCGTAACATCAACTTCGATAACAGTTGTTAATTGCGCACTAACTTGAAGCGATTCAACCATGCGTGCTGCAATAACTTTGCGCAGACGTGACATGGTCACTGTGGTTCCGCGAAGAGGTGAAACTGCAATTGCTGGCGCAGAAGTGCGAACTGATGCAGCAGCTG
>CAZUWN010000018.1:4006-12643 GCA_964624105.1 uncultured Candidatus Planktophila sp.
TGGCGCGGGTGCAGCTTGTTCAACATCTTCGCGACGAATACGTCCGCCAATTCCGGTGCCCTTAACTAAGGCAAGGTTCACGCCGAGTTCAGAAGCTAACTTGCGAACAAGTGGAGTTACATAAGCATCGGCTGGCTGTGAAATAGGAGCTGTAGCTGCGACTGGAGCAGCTACTACAGGTGCCGCGACAACTGGTGCCGCAACGACTGGCACAACAGGTGGGGGAGTTACAACCGCTGCAACGACTGGTGCAACTACGGGAGCAGCAGGGGCGGCAACTGGTGCTGAACCAGATGCACCGATTAAAGCTAAACGGGCACCTACTGCAACTGTGGTGTCGATTGGAACATCAATTGCGAGCAAGATGCCAGCAACGGGTGAAGGAATTTCAGTATCAACTTTGTCGGTAGAAACTTCAAGTAGTGCTTCATCTACAGCTACTGAATCGCCCACATTTTTTAGCCAACGTGTAACAGTGCCTTCAGAAACAGATTCACCGAGAGCTGGCATTGAGATCACAGTTCCAGCACCGCTTACAGCTGGTGCTGCAGGGGCAGGAGTAGTAACAGGTGCGGCTACCACTGGTGCTGCTGCAACAGGTGCCGGAGTTTGAACAACAGGAGCAGGGGTTGCAGCAACGGGAGCAGGAGTCGCAGCCACAGGAGCAGCAGCGGCTGCGCCATCAGCAATGATTGCTAACTCGGCACCAACTGCAACTGTCTGATCAATTCCAACAACAATCTTTTGTAGAACGCCAGCAACCGGTGAAGGAATTTCAGTATCAACTTTGTCGGTCGATACTTCAAGAAGTGGCTCGTCGATTGCGATCTGGTCGCCTTCATTCTTGAGCCAACGTGTGACCGTACCTTCGGTAACGCTCTCGCCAAGTGCTGGCATTGTTAGTGAGAAGGTCATCTCTTTATCTCCTTGGTTTCCTGATTGAAATTCTTAGTTATCCGTGGGCGTGTAATGGTTTACCGGCAAGTGCCATGTGAGCTTCACCCATTGCTTCAGAAAGTGTTGGGTGTGCATGGATAAGAGGAGCAACATCATCGGCAGATGCTTCCCAATTAAAGATTAATTGCGCTTCAGCTAATAGTTCGCCTACTCGCGCACCCACCATATGAATTCCAAGTACTGGGCCGTTCTTCTGTGAAACTAACTTAATTGAGCCCGCTGTGCGCAAGATTTGCGCTTTACCGTTACCAGCTAAGTCATAATTTAATTCAACAACATCGTGGCCACGCTCTTTAGCTTGAGCAGTTGTTAAACCAACTGAGGCAACTTCAGGTTCAGAATAAGTAACGCGTGGAACGCCATCGTAATTAATTGGACGTGGGTTTAATCCGCAGATTTCTTCGGCAACTAAAATTCCTTCACCGAAACCGACATGTGCTAATTGCAAGGTAGGGATTAAGTCGCCAACTGCCCAGATTCCTGGCACATTCGTACGGCACTTGTCATCAACAATTACATAGCCGCGGTCCATGGTGATGCCTTGTTCTTCATAGCCAAGGTTGGCTGAAACTGGGCCACGTCCAACAGCGACCAGAAGCACATCGGCTGAAAAAGTTTTTCCGTCTTCGAGTTCAACAGTTACGCCATCGGCTGTAACTGTATGAGACTTAAAGCGAACTCCTAGTTCAAAGTTAATGCCGCGCTTGCGATATGCGCGTTCTAATTGCTTGCTGCTTGATTCATCTTCTAGCGCAACTAGGTGTGACAAGCCTTCAATGATGGTTACTTCAGCACCGAATGATTTCCAGACTGAGGCGAACTCGCAACCAATTACGCCGCCGCCAAGCACGATTACAGATTTAGGAACATAAGTAAGATTAGTCGCGTGATCTGAAGTCATAACTCGAACGCCATCGATTTCAAGACCTGGCAATGATTTTGCATAAGAACCAGTCGCTAAAACAACATTGGTTCCGGTGTAGCGCTCGCCATTTACTTCGACAGTGTCTTTAGAAACCAGACGTCCGTGACCTTCAACAAAAGTAATGTTGCGTGATTTGACTAGCCCTTGCAGCCCTTTATGAAGCTTGGTAATTACACCATCTTTATAAGCATTAACTGCGACCATATCCATTGATAGGAATTGGGCGTTAACACCGAAAGTACTTGCTTCGCGTGCGCTATCGGCAATCTCGCCCGAATGAAGAAGGGCCTTAGTAGGGATACACCCGCGGTGCAGGCAAGTTCCGCCTAGTTTTCCGGATTCGATCAGCGCTACGTTCTTGCCTAGTTGAGCTGCGCGAAGGGCGCAGGCGTAACCACCACTGCCACCACCAAGAATTACCAAGTCGAATTGAGCCACGGTCAACCTTTCAGCCATAAGCGATCTATGGCCCTATCTTGCCAGCCTTCGGGCGATCTAACTAACTGGTGGCTATTTTTCGCTAGTGATCTCGGCCAAACGGATTAGAGAGCGGAAAGCGATTCCGGTGCCACCGATTGGGGTATATCCGTGCGGCTTAGCCTCGTTATAGGCAGGGCCGGCAATATCTAAGTGGAGCCAAGGTAGCTCTGCTGGGATGAACTCTTTGAGAAAGAGACCTGCCACTAACATTCCGCCCATTCGCTCACCAATATTTGCCATGTCGGCCACAGTTGAATCAAGTGAGGCGCGAAGTTCTTCAGGTAGTGGCATCGGCCAGAAATCTTCACCAGCTTGATCGGCTGCGACTAAGAACTGCGCGCGGAATTCGTCGTTATTTGTCATGACTGCACTTGTGCGAGTGCCAAGGGCAACAACTTGTGCGCCAGTAAGTGTGGCCACGTCGATGATGCCATCTAATTTCATTTTAGATTCTTGGGCTTTAACTAAGGCATCAGCCAAAACTAAGCGACCTTCAGCATCAGGATTTAAAACTTCAATTGTTTTTCCACCATACATCGTGTGAATATCACTTGGGCGAGTGGCGTTATCAGAAATCATGTTTTCAGCCATTGCCGCCCAGGCATCAATTGCAATTGGTAATTTCAAAGCTGCAATAGCCAAGATAGCTGCGCTAACAGCAGCCGCGCCACTCATATCTGATTTCATTGCTTCCATGCCGGCTGCTGGTTTCAGCGCATAACCGCCAGTATCAAAAGTGATTCCTTTGCCAACGAAAGCTAACTTCTTCTTAGCCTTAGGTGGGTTATATGCAATGTGCAATAAACGTGGCGGATTGGCAGATCCTTGACCAACTCCTGAAATGCCACCGTATCCACCATCACGTAATTGCTTCTCATTCAAAATTGTAACTTTTAAGTGGGCCGCCGAACCGCCCAGAGTTTTTACAGCAGCGGCAAATCGCTTAGTGAATGAATCTGGGGTTAAGTGACTTGGGGGAGTATTAATTAAGTCGCGAACTAATTTTGTGTATTCACCAATAATTACAGCGCGTTTAACGGCTGCTTTCGCTTCAGTTGAATTAGCCATTTTGGTATGAACAGTTGCGCCAATTAACGGAGCTTTGCGTTCTGCTTTAGATGAACCGCGGAATTCATCGAAGGCATATGCACCCAAGGTCATACCTTCGGCAACGGCTGCAACTTGCTCAATTGAAGTTGTTGGCAGCGCCACAGCTGCGCTTTTCTCGCCTGCTAATGCGCGAGAAGCTGCACCGGCTGCACGGCGTAAAACTTCGTGCGCATAATCTTTCTTTGCTTCACCAAGACCTGTGAAAATCAATAATCGGGTAGTTGAACCAGGCAACTTGGTAATTTCGTTGGCAGCTCCTGTTGCACCTAGGTCTTTAAGGGCTGCAAGCAAGGACTTTTCATCTAGTGAGATCGAGCCAGATTCAATCTTCAGGGTATCCGCTTTAGCGCCTTTAGCTAAACCAACAATCAAAATATCGTCGGAAACTAAGGCATCGGATAAACGGATCGATTTCATGGCTCTCCTTATTGTTCGTTCACTTGAACTCGGCTGAGTCTAAAGCAGGAAACCCAGAATATGTAGCGATAGATTGTGCGCCATGAAGCAATCTCCTCTGCATGAGCGCCATTTAGCCCGCAACGCCAAGATGGCCGATTTCGGTGGCTGGCTAATGCCCATTGAATATCCCGGTGCCGGCGTTTTAGCAGAGCACGCAGCAGTGCGTGAACGAGTTGGACTATTCGACGTATCGCACCTCGGAAAAGCTTCGGTTGTTGGTCAAGGCGCACTTGAGTTTCTAAATTCAATGTTGACGAATGACTTAACCAAGATTTCTGATGGCGCAGCCCAGTACTCAATGTTGTGCAACAGCGCTGGTGGCGTGATTGATGATCTAATCGTTTATCGCAATTCTGATTCAGATTTCTTTATTGTGCCTAATGCTTCAAATACCGGTGCCGTCGTTGCGGACTTACAAGCAAAGGCACCGAGCGAGATTTCAGTTACTAATCTGCACAACGAGTACGGTGTAATTGCCCTGCAAGGACCAATGGCCGCGAAAGTTTTAGCGCACTTTGGATTACAGATCGAAATCGATTACATGGCATTTACTTATGTTTCGATTGCTGGTTGCGACGTGATTGTCTGTCGAACCGGATACACCGGTGAATATGGTTTCGAAGTCTTGCCCAAGTGGAACCAAGCATTAACTGTTTGGGATGCACTAGTTGAACAGGTGGAAGCAAACGAAGGTTTAGTTTGCGGTCTTGGCGCACGAGACACGTTGCGAACTGAAATGGGTTACCCACTTCATGGTCACGAACTTTCTCTGGCAATCTCACCAGTAATGGCAAGTGCGAGCTGGGCAGTGGGGTGGAACAAGGCAGAATTCCAGGGCAGTGAAGTGCTCAAGGATCAGAAAGAACACGGTGTCACTCGCCGACTAGTTGCGCTTAAATCATTAGACCGCGGAATCCCGCGCCCAGAGATGCAAGTGCTGCACGAGGGTGCTGAAGTTGGCATCGTAACTAGCGGAACGTTTTCACCTAGTCTGAAAACTGGAATTGCTTTAGCGTTAGTTGATTCAGTTTTTAAGGTTGGGCAGCAACTTGAGCTAGATGTGCGAGGTCGCACTTCAAGTGTTGAGATAGTTAAGTTACCGTTTATGCCATCGCATGTTCGCTAAGAAACTAGGGGAGTAAGAAAATGGAATATCGCCGCTTAGGTAATACCGGAATGTATGTTTCTGAGATCTCTTACGGAAACTGGATCACCCACGGCAACCAAGTTGAAGCAACCGCTGCAAACGCCTGCGTGAAGGCCGCCTTTGATGCAGGCATCACGACCTTTGATACTGCCGATGTTTACGCGGGCACAAAAGCTGAAACCATTTTAGGTAAAGCGCTCAAGGGGATAAAGCGAGAGTCTTACGAATTATTTACCAAGGTTTATTTCCCAACTGGTACCGGAAAGAATGATCGTGGCTTATCACGTAAACACATAATTGAATCTTGCAATGCTTCCTTAAAGCGTTTGCAAACAGATCACATCGATCTCTATCAGGCACATCGCTTTGACTATGAAACTCCGCTCGAAGAAACTCTGAGCGCTTTCGATGACCTGATTCGTCAAGGTAAAGTTAATTACATTGGGGTTTCAAACTGGAAGCACACTGAAATTCAAGATGCGCTGAAAATTCAAGACGATAAGGGATACAACCGAATTATTTCGAACCAGCCTTCATATTCTGCGATCTATCGAGTTATCGAAGCCAAAATCGTGCCACTGTGCGAACGCGAAGGCATTAGCCAGATTGTTTATTCACCTCTTGCGCAAGGCGTGCTAACTGGTAAATATCTACCTGGCAAGAAGGTGCCAACTGATTCACGTGGCGCAAATAAAAATAATAATGGTCAATTCATGCAAGGAATGATGAATGATGAATTCCTGGGCCATGTAGCTAAATTGCAGCCAATCGCAGATGCACACGGAATCACTATGTCTCAGTTGGCGTTAGCTTGGATTCTTAGCAATCCAAATGTGGCAAGTGCAATCATGGGCGCTACTAAACCTAAGCAAGTTATTGAAAATGCTAAGGGCAGCGGAATTAAACTAGAAGCAGCAGTGATCAAAGAAATTAATGCTGCGCTAAAGCCGATTGTTAAAACTGACCCAGAATTGATGGGTAGTCCAAAACCTCGCGCTTAATTATTTTTTCTTTTGGAAGGCTGCAGAGGGCTTAGGTGCACGTAGGCGTCGCATCTGAGTTGAACGCAACCAACCGTACATTCCAAGACCCTTGGTATTTGCATCTGGGAACTTTTCAATAATTTGCTTCTTAAGTTTGCGACTCAAGAAGAAGCCATCTACGACTGCAAATAACAGCACTGTATACATAAGCACGATGGCGATGACATTAACTGTCATGTTTGGGACAACTGAGAAAAGTAGAACTACGAAAATAATTGGCATGAAGAACTCGCCAATAGAACGTCGACCGTCGACTTCATCACGGATATACCGGCGAACTGGGCCACGGTCACGGAGTGGAAGAGCGTTCTCATCACCACGCAAGTAAGCCTCACGGGCTGCAACACGTCGTTCGCGAGCTAGTGCTTTGTCGCGCTTCTTAGCTTCTTTACCAATTACCGGAGCAAGAGTTGAAACTTTGCGCTTTGATTCGGCATCTTTGCGAGAAGGTGTAGGACGACCTTTTTTTGCGGCTTCTTCAGTCATGGCGAAACTATAGAGCCAGCATGCGCTCTAGTGCGAGTTTGGAGTACTTGCGAACGTCATCAGGCACAATGATTTGGTTCACTACCTGGCCTAGAACCAAGGATTCCATCGCCCAAACCAAGTGAGGTAAGTCAATCCGGTTCATAGTTGAGCAGTAACAAACCGTCTTATCAAGAAAGAGAATTTCCTTATCTGGCATGGTGCGCGATAAGCGCTGCACCAGATTTAGTTCAGTACCGATTGCCCACTTAGAGCCGGCTGGGGAATTTTTGACAGTCTGAATGATTTTCTCGGTAGAACCAACTACATCTGCAATTGAAACTACTTCGTGTTGGCATTCTGGATGAACTAGTACCTGCACGCCCGGAACTCGCTCGCGCACGTCGGCTACATTCTGCGCACTGAAGCGACCATGTACTGAGCAATGGCCACGCCAAAGAATTACTTTTGCCGCACGCAATTCTGCCTCGGTTAAGCCGCCCATCGGTTTCCAGGGGTTCCAAACTACGCAATCGTCTAGCGATAAACCCATGGCAAGAACTGCAGTGTTTCGTCCTAAATGTTGATCGGGCAAGAAGAGAATCTTTTCACCTTGCGTAAATGCCCAGTCCATTGCACTTTTTGCATTAGATGAAGTGCAGATAGTTCCACCATTTTTTCCGGTGAAACTTTTGATTGCAGCAGATGAATTCATGTAGGTAACCGGAATTGTTTTTTGCGCAATTCCAAGTTCGGTTAATTGATTCCAACAATCATCTACTTGGTTAGCACTTGCCATATCCGCCATTGAGCAACCAGCGGCTAGATCAGGCAGGATCACTTTCTGATTGGCGGTAGTTAAGACATCGGCGCTTTCGGCCATGAAGTGAACGCCACAAAAAATTATGTATTCGGCTTGCGGATTATCGGCAGCCGCTTGTGCCAACTTAAATGAGTCGCCGGTAATGTCAGCAAATTCGATAACTTCATCGCGTTGATAATGATGGCCAAGAATCATTACTTTGGAACCAAGGGCGGCTCGCGCAGTTCGTGCCCGCTCAACTAAACCTGGATCACTGGCAGCTGGCAGTTCGCCGGCACAAGAGACCCCGCGTTCGCTGGTTAGATCGCGTTCGCGTCCCATTAGAAGAAGATCGGTCAATGCCATGGCGACATTCTCTCGAATTTTTGGGCTCTTGTCGCACCATCTGCCACTGTTGGCTAGTATTAAGACCTGTTCGAAGAACTTTTAGGGGAGAGCAATGACTACCGAGGCCGTAGATATAAAGATGACCAGTATCGCTTTGTCCGATGTGGCAGCAACTAAAGTTGCCGCTCTATTGGCTCAAGAAGGTCGCGATGATCTCTGCCTACGTGTGGCTGTTCAACCTGGTGGTTGCTCTGGCCTGAAGTATCAGCTTTATTTCGATGACCGCAACCAAGATGGCGACATCGTGCGTGAGTTCGGCACCGTTAAAGTTGTAATCGACAAGATGAGCGACCCGTACCTAATGGGCGCAACAATCGATTTCGTAGACACTATTGAGAAACAGGGCTTCACAATTGATAATCCGAATGCGCAAGGTTCATGCGCTTGCGGCGATTCGTTCAATTAATTTCTAGAACGAATTTAACTTAATGAAAATTGGTGTAGCAGGCTCTGTTGGCCTGGACCATTTAATGACTTTTCCGGGAAAATTTACCGATTCATTGGTTGCCGGTTCCCTCGAAAAAGTTTCACTTTCTTTCTTAGTTGATGGCCTCGAAGTTCGCAGAGGCGGCTGCGCCGCAAACATTGTTTACGGCATGGGCGTACTTGGTTTAAACCCAGTTCTTATTGCAGCTGTTGGAAAAGATTGGGCTGATTACGATGCCTGGTTACTTCGCCATGGTGTTGATACTTCACATGTATTGATTTCAACTACGCAGTTCACCGCGCACTTCATGGTCACCACCGACACTGAGCTAAATCAGATTGCATCTTTCTTCCCGGGTGCGATGTCGGAAGCTCGAAATATTGAACTTGGTCCGATCATGGATAAAACCGGTCG
>CAZUWN010000019.1:0-12238 GCA_964624105.1 uncultured Candidatus Planktophila sp.
ACTTGAATTTCTTCAGTCAGTAATAGTTCGCGACAAGGGAATATCTCAAGTTTTCCAATTACGGGTTCTGAGGTTCGTTGCCCAGATACTTCAAAATAATTTAGCTCTTCGATCTCATCGCCAAAGAAGTCGATGCGTACTGGGTGTTTAGTTAACGGCAAGAATAAATCGATGATTCCGCCGCGCACCGCAAACTCGCCGCGCTTTTCAACTAAGTCTGTTCGCACATAAGCCAAGTCAGTTAAGTGTTTGATTAAATCGCTTAACGAAATTTCTAGTCCTTGTTCGATGTATCGAAGCGGTTGCTTTGCTAAATTAGCAATGATGCGATGAATAACGCCGCGCACCGGGGTAATTACAATTGGATTCAGCGCAGAATTCGAATGTGCTAATTCATTTAGGGTTTGAATTCGGCGAGCAACAGTGTCGCTACGTGGACTTAAACGTTCATGTGGCAACGTTTCCCAAGCTGGAAATTCAAGAACACGATCATGTAAATCGCGAAGTTCACTGGCAATATCCTCAGCGCCACGACTAGAGCCACTAATGACTAGAACTGGCCTAGATTGGGCAATTTGTGCGATCAAAAACGGAAAACTCGGTGGCGGTGTGACCAAATTATGAGATCGATGCAGATTACTTTCACTCGTTGCATCGATAAATTCCGGGAAGTCAGCAAGTGAATTTAACAAGCCACGCATGACAACCTCCCCTCACACTCAGATGCTACGAAATGCCGTTAAGCCCCAACTCCCAGAGGTGGGAGGGGGCGAATTACTCCGAATTCTATCTTGCCCAGTGCGGGCGCGGTAATCGCGATTGTTAAAGACCTGCGATGATTACGCCCATGTCAGGCAATTTTCAGGCCGATGACGCAGAGTTGCGTAATGACGTTCGCCAGTTAGGTGAACTCTTAGGCCAAACCCTTGTACGCCAAGAAGGCGTCGAACTGCTCAATTTAGTTGAGGCAGTGCGTAAGGCTGTGCGCGAAGGCGATAGCGGCGAAATACTTTCTGATTTGTCTGTTGAAGATTCAGTGCAGTTAGTGCGCGCATTTAGTACTTACTTTCATTTAGCAAATGTTGCTGAACAAGTTCACCGGGCACATATTTTGGCTGATGCACGCGCTGAAGGTGGTTCTTGGTTAACCCGCGCTACCGATCGCATCTTGGCTGCGAAGAAAGCGCAAACACCAGGTCACGAATTTTCTGATGCTGATTTAGCGCTTTGGGTTTCAGAGTTAATGGTGCGTCCGGTTTTCACTGCACATCCAACTGAAGCTGCGCGCCGTTCTATTTTGAATAAATTAGGAAAAGTTGCAACTTTGCTTGACCAGAAAAAATCACCGGCACGTGTTGCAAAGTTAGCCGAACTAATTGATCTGCTTTGGCAGACAGATGAACTTCGACTTGATCGCCCCGAGCCACTTGATGAAGCGATGAACGCGCTTTATTACTTAGATGATTTATTTAGATTATCCGTGCCTCAAGTTCTAAATGATTTTGCAATACAAATGAAGCGTTTAGGCATTGACGTTCCAGTAACCGCTCGCCCACTTTCCTTTGGAAACTGGATCGGTGGTGACCGTGACGGAAACCCAAATATCACTGGCGAAGTAACCCGCGATGTAATGGTTTTGCAGGCTGGCCACGCTATTCGGGTAACAATTGCAGCCATGGATGAGCTACGTCAGCTGCTTTCGGTGTCCACTCGAATCGTTGGGGCCACACCTGAACTAACTGCCTCGATTGAAAAAGATTTACAACATATTCCAGAATTCGAAGAGCGCTTCTTGCGTTTAAATGTCGAAGAGCCATATCGCTTGAAGGCCACGGCAATTGTGCATCGCTTAGCTTTCACTCGTATGCGCCATGCTGCCAGTGGCCCACACGTTCCTCATCGCGATTACCGCGATACTGCTGAGTTATTAGCTGATTTAACGTTAATGCGCGATTCACTTTTCGCCCACCGGGGCGAATTAATCGCAACTGGCTTACTAGAACGCACTATTCGTACGGTGAGCACTTTTGGTTTGAACCACGCAACGATGGATATTCGCGAACATTCCGATGCGCATCATCAAGTTCTTTCACAATTAGCCATTGCTGATAACTATCTCGAGCAAAGCCATGATCAAAAATTCGAATTACTTGCCGCTGAACTAGCTAGCACCAAGAAGCCAGTTCTGAACAAACTTGATGCTGAAGCAACCAAGACTATGGATACTTTTGCTGCCATTGGCGAAATCATTGATCGTTTCGGACCAACTGCAATCGAAACCTATATCGTCTCGATGACTAAAGGTGCTGATGATTTATTGGCTGCCGCAGTGCTTGGAAAATATGTCGGTCTAGTTGATCTAGACAAGGACGTTGCTCGCATCGGTTTTGCACCATTACTTGAAACAGTTGCCGAACTTCGCGCAGCTGGTGAAATTTTAGAAAAGCTTCTTAGCGATCCGACTTATCGCAAGCTATTAACTTTGCGTGGCGATGTGCAAGAGATCATGTTGGGTTACTCAGATTCCAATAAAGATGCCGGTATCGCAACTAGCCAATGGGAAATTCACCGGGCTCAACGTAAATTGCGCGATGTCGCAATCAAATACGGCGTTCGCTTGCGCTTGTTCCACGGCCGCGGTGGTTCAGTCGGTCGTGGTGGCGGCCCTACTTATGAAGCTCTGATTGCACTCCCTTGGGGTTCTGTCGATGGCGAAATCAAAATGACAGAGCAAGGCGAAGTTATTAGTGACAAGTTCTCACTTCCTTCGCTTGCCCGCGAAAATGTTGAGTTAACTTTGGCAGCAGCCCTTGAAGCAACCGTGCTTAATCGCGGTCCTCGCCAAGATCCGAAAGACCTTGATAGTTGGAACGCTTGCATGCAATCAATTAGTGATAATTCATTTGCCCAATATCGATCACTCGTTGATCATCCTGATCTGCCAGCATATTTCTACGCTTCCACCCCAGTTGAACAACTAGGAAATCTCTTCTTGGGTTCCAGGCCATCACGTCGGCCAGATGCAGCAAGTGGTCTAGGTAGTTTGCGCGCTATTCCATGGGTATTTGGTTGGACTCAATCTCGTCAGATTGTGCCTGGTTGGTATGGCGTTGGTACTGGTTTGAAAGCTGCGCGCGAAGCCGGTCACGGCGATGTGGCATCACGCATGCTTAAGGAATGGCACTTCTTTCATACCTTCATTAGTAATGTTGAAATGACGCTAGCTAAAACTGATTTGAAGCTGGCTCGTCGCTATGTTGAAAAACTTGTGCCTGTTGAGTTACAGCATTTTCTTATCGACATTGAAGCTGAGTTTGCGTTGACTGTTGCAGAAATTAACTTACTTACTAAGAAACAATCGCTACTCGAAGATCAACCAATTCTTGCGCGCACCTTGCAAGTTCGCGATGCTTATCTATCGCCGCTGCACTTGTTGCAAATTAACTTACTGAGCCGTGTTCGCACTGAAGGTGCTGATGCTGATCCGCTCTTGATTCGTGCGCTGTTGCTAACGATTAACGGTGTGGCAGCTGGCTTACGTAATACTGGCTGATCTAGCTGTTAAAAGCAGATTGAGTACGTTCTAAACCGTGGGTAATTAACGATTCAACGCAATCAGCGCCGCGCAAAATAAAGTCCTGCAGCTCTTTCTTTTCAGCTGAGGCAAACTGTTTTAACACAAAATCGCCAGGGTCTTGTTGGCCAGGCGGGCGGCCAATACCTAAACGTACGCGCAGATAATCTGCACTTCCGAATGAAGAAGTTAGTGATTTCAAACCATTATGGCCATTGTCGCCGCCAGCTACTTTGCTGCGAATTGCGGCAAATGGAATATCTAGCTCGTCATGCAAAATAATAATGTTGGCTAGCTCTACTTTATAAAAATTAGCTAGGGCCTTAACTGGGCCGCCAGATTCATTCATGTAACTCTTTGATTTAGCGACAATTACAGAGGCAGCATCAATGCCAACACCTAATTTAAATTCAGCGATATCGCAACGAGATTTATGTGAACTCCATTTAGCAGAGTTAGATTTTGCTAATTGATCAACAACTAATTGGCCGATGTTATGGCGAGTTGCTTCGTATTCGGGGCCGGGATTGCCCAACCCAACTACTAACCACAGCATGTTAAATCCATGTCCCTAGATTAGTAGTTGAACTGGGATCAACCGATTAAGACTCTTTCTTCTCTTCAGCAGCAGGAGCCGCAGCAGCTGGTGCCGCTTCAGCAACTGGTTCAACCGCAGTTGAACGCTCTGAAAGGTGCACAACAACCATCTTTGGATCAGAGATAAGTGTTACGCCAGCTGGCAATGCAACGTTTTCGGC
The DNA here is from genome assembly GCA_964624105.1 of uncultured Candidatus Planktophila sp. Taxonomy (GTDB): domain Bacteria; phylum Actinomycetota; class Actinomycetes; order Nanopelagicales; family Nanopelagicaceae; genus Planktophila. The sequence goes on from CAZUWN010000019.1 coordinate 4,333, forward strand.
ATACATAGATGTGCCGGCAGCCATTCCAGTTAGATCTAATTCGAAGAAGCTTGGAATAGAAGTTGCTTCAGTTTCAACTTCGATTGAGTGGTGAACGTGCTCAAGAATTCCGTCGCGATCGTGCTCACCAGATGTGTGAACTGGAACAGCAACAACAACGCGCTCGCCGCGGCGAACCAAAACTAAGTCAACGTGCTCAAGTGTGCCCTTAAGTGCGTTGCGAACAACAGCCTTAGGCAAAGTTAGAACAGTTGTGCCATCAACGACGATATCTAGAAGTACGTTTGATGTTTTAAGAGCAACGCCAAGTTCGCGTGCTGGAAGTGTTACGTGCGCAGGTGTTTCACCGTGTCCGTAGATAACTGCAGGAACTAAACCATCGCGGCGATTACGACGTGATGCGCCTTTACCAAATTCAGTACGGCGAACGCCATTGATTGAAATCTCAGCCATTTTTCTTAACTCCTGTCAGGTTTACTTTCGGTTACTTCACAAAAGTTCCAGCAGGATGAAAACCTACGCCGTCGATTACGGAAATAATTCTTACCCTCGCCGGAACGAGCCAAAGGTTAGCGAATGGGTGGAGCTAAGCGCAAATCGCGCTTGAATCTGGCTTAGGAATGACCGTCGAAGAGGCTAGTAACCGAGCCATCTTCGAATACTTCGCGAATTGCCCGACCAAGTAGTGGGGCGATTGAAAGCACTGTTAAACGATCGAATTTTTGATCTTCCGAGATTGGCAGCGTATTAGTAATTACAACTTCTGATGCACGTGAACCTTTCAGGCGCTCAATGGCTGGGCCAGAGAAAACTGCATGTGTGGCAGCGATAATTACATCTTTGGCGCCTGCATCGAATAGCGCATCGACTGCTTTAGTAATCGTGCCAGCTGTGTCGATCATGTCATCGATAACTACGCAAGTCTGACCTTGCACATCACCAACCACGCGACCAGTCGTTGATTCATTAGGAATACGTGGATCGCGGGTTTTGTGAATGAAAGCAATTGGGCAACCACCAAGTAGATCAGACCAACGCTCGGCTACACGAACGCGACCAGAGTCTGGTGAAACGATAGTTAGCTTGCTGCGATCAACTTTGCTGCCAACATAGTTAGCCAACATTGGCAGTGCGAATAAATGATCAACTGGACCATCGAAGAAACCTTGAATTTGTGAAGTATGTAAATCTACGCACATCAAGCGATCGGCGCCGGCAGTCTTAAATAGATCAGCCATTAATCGCGCAGTGATTGGCTCGCGACCGCGGCTCTTCTTATCTTGGCGGGCGTAACCATAGAAAGGTGCAACAACTGTGATGCGCTTTGCAGATGCGCGCTTCAAAGCATCGACCATGATTAGTTGTTCCATGATCTGCTTATTAACTGGTGTGGTGTGGCTCTGAATTACGAATGCATCGCAACCACGAACTGATTCTTCGAAGCGAACAAAAACTTCGCCATTAGCAAAGTCATAAGCAGATGTTGGAGTTAATGGAATTCCAAGTTCGGAAGCAACTTCATCAGCTAATTCAGGGAAACCGCGGCCGGCAAAAAGTCGTAAACGCTTTTCAGAAGATAACCGGATCTCGCTCATTTACTAACCTTTCGATTCTTTAGCTTCGGCTGCTTGTGCTGACTTGGAACCAGCGCGCTTGCGCATGACCCAACCTAATACATTGCGCTGCTTAGATCGGCCAACGCCGATCGCACCAGGCGGAACATCTTCAGTAATTACGGAACCGGCGGCGGTGTAAGCCCCATCACCAATATTTACTGGTGCAACCAACATGGTGTCGCTACCGATACGAACATGATCGCCAACAATTGTTGGATGCTTTTCGACCCCGTCGTAATTTACAAAAATTGTGGCGGCGCCGATATTTGTACCAATGCCGATCGTGGCATCGCCAACATAGGAAAGATGTGGCACTTTTGAGCCTGCGCCAACTTGGGAATTCTTAATTTCTACGAATGCTCCAGCCTTGCTGCTCTCTTTAAGCACAGTGCCAGCGCGTAAATAGGTAAATGGACCAACGTTTGCATCCGCCCCAATTGAAGAATCGGTGCAATTTGATTCAACTACCGATGCCCCTTGCCCTACTTGGCAATTAGTTAACGTGGTGCGTGGGCCAATCACTGCGCAACATTCAATAGTTGTTTTGCCCAAGATGGCTGAGCTTGGAAAAATAGTTACATCGTTAGATATTTCAGCCTGGACATCGATCCAGGTGGTAGTTGGGTCAACAATCGTTACGCCGTTACGCATGTGTACTTCATTAATGCGATCGCGCAACATGGCAGCGCTTTCAGCTAATTGATAGCGATCATTAACGCCCAGGGTTTCAACGAAATCTTCAATTAAGACAGCACCGATAGTGCCGCCCTCTTTACGTAAAATTTCGATTACATCAGTTAAATAAAGTTCGCCTTGGGAGTTTGCTGAAGTTAATTTAGTAATCGCACCGGCAAGTTTGGCGCCATCGAATGCGTAAACACCAGAGTTAATTTCAAAGATCATCTTCTGATCTTCATCGGCATCTTTTTCTTCAACGATGCGCAACAAGGTGCCATCATCGGCGCGAATAATGCGGCCATAACCTGTTGGGTCTGGGTGTTCGGCAGTTAGAACTGATGCTGTTGCACCTGATGCTTTGTGGGCGGCAACTAATTCTTTAAGAGAAGCGCCAGTTAGCATCGGGGTATCGCCCGCCAAAATAATTACCGTGCCAGAAACTTTTATTTCAGCGAGCGCTAATTGAGTTGCATGTCCGGTACCACCGCGGCGATCTTGAAAAACAGTTTTCGCTGTTGGCGCAATTTCCTTTAAGTGTGATTCAACTGCCTCGCGGCCAGCACCAACAACCACGCAAAGTTGAGCGGGGTTAATTTCTGATACGGCAGCTAGAACATGTCCAAGTAACGAACGCCCAGCGATTTCATGTAAGACTTTAGGAGTTGCAGATTTCATGCGAGTGCCTTCGCCAGCGGCTAAGACAATTGCACAATCCAAGAGATGCTCCCCTGCTGCTCGTCAGGCCTTAATTCTAATCTGCAATTTCTCGTACTTTGTTAGGCGATCGCTCCGCCACTTACCCATACTTCAAACTGGCTTCGCATTCGCTCCGCCACCAGGTATCGATCCTGGACCCTGGGCTTCAAAGGCCCATGTGCTAGCCACTACACAATGGCGGAACCCGTATTCTCCCTCATCCGAGGGACTGCTTTTGACCATTAACCTTGCCCATAGCGAGATTTCTTCAGAAAATTGCCAAGAAAATTACAAGAGGCGGGGGTCAAAATGCGCGATGAAGTAGATCGCCTGATCGCCGCCTGGAAATCAGAACGCCCCGATCTCGATCTTGCGCCGTTAGCGGTACTTAGTCGCGTAACTAGAATTTCGCGCCAACTCGATATCACTCGCCGAAGTGCATTCGCTGATCTAGAAACTTGGGGCTTTGATGTTCTTGCCGCACTTCGTCGCGCAGGTTCGCCTTATCAACTTTCACCAAGTGCGTTAATGGCTGAAACTTTAGTTACCAGTGGCACCATGACAAATCGCCTTGATCGATTAGAAGAGTTAAAGCTAATCACGCGCGAACCCGATCCGGCAGATGGGCGCGGCAGTTTGGTTACGCTAACTAAAACCGGCATGAACGCCGTTGATGCAGCCTTGGAAGATTTATTAGGGCGCGAAGAAGAGTTGTTATCGGCACTAACTAAAGAAGAGCAGATTGATTTAGCGCGCCTGCTAAGTAAATTAGTTAACGCGTTTCAATAACTCGAGCACCAGGCACTGGCCCAGTTGCTCTTGCCACACTTCCAACAACTCCACTGGCCGTAAGTGCAACAGCTAAATCTAAGCCAGCTTCTTCATCAGATACTAAAAACGCAACTGTTGGCCCGGAGCCAGAAACAATTCCGCCAAGTGCGCCATATTCCTGGCCCACATCGAGAATTAAACGAAGCGCTGGCCGCAGCGAACAAGCTGCACTCTGTAAATCATTAATTAAATGTTTACCTACTGAAATTTCATCAGCAGCTAATAGTGATTGCATTAACTTGTCGCTGGCTTGTGGATTTGCAATTGTTAAACCAGCACGCAAGCGATCGCACTCGGCATATACCGATGGCGTTGATAACCCGGCTGAAGAGAGTGCTAAAACCCAATGGTAGGTGCCTCTTGAGAGCGCTGCAGTTAGTTCATCGCCGCGACCACGACCTATTGCAGTGCCACCGTTTAACATAAACGGCACATCACTACCAAGTTGGCGTGCGACTTTGACCATCTCTTCGCGGGTCATACCTAACGAATACAGCGCATCGATTGCCACTATTGCAGCAGCGGCATTTGCACTTCCGCCAGCCATTCCGCCTGCAACTGGAATTGTTTTATGAATCTGCATAGTTGCATCTATTTCAACGTCGTACTCTTTGGCGATAATTTGAGCAGCTTTGGCAGCTAAGTTAGTTTCATCAGCAGGCACGCCAGCAATGTGATCACCAGTAATTGAAAGTGACAAACCTGAACCCGGTGCTGCGTGAGTGATAGTTAAATCATCGTAAATAGAAATTGCTTGAAAAACTGTGACCAAACCATGAAAGCCATCGTTTTCGCGCGGGCCAACTGAAAGTTGCAGATTAACTTTCGCGGGAACGCGAACAGTTACTGAATTTGTGGCCACGATTGAACTCTACTTGACGCTTTGACTGGCGTTATAGATGGCACAGAAAGAATCAATTAATAAAGATTCACCACGCAACGTTGGATCAATTCCTGCTGCAATTAGAACTGCTTCGGCTTTTGCTGAGCTGCCGAAGATGCCAGATAGCGCAGCCCGCAACATTTTGCGACGTTGGGCAAATGCGGCATCAACTAATTGGAAAACGCCTTTACGCATAACCTCATCGCCCGGGGTTTCGTGACGTTTAAAACTTACTAACTTCGAATCAACGCCAGGTACTGGCCAGAAGATAGAGCGCGAAACCGAGCCGGCACCACTTACTTGCGCCCACCAGGAAGCCTTTAGCGAAGGAATTCCATATTCCTTGGTGCCTGGTTTAGCAGCTAGGCGATCAGCAACTTCAGCTTGCACCATAACGACGCCGGTATTTAGCGAAGGCAGAATTTCTAATAGGTGTAGCAATACTGGAACTGAAACGTTGTAGGGCAAATTAGCAACCAACACAGTTGGGGCAACTGGCAGTGTGCGAAGGGCAAGTGCATCAGTATTTAAAACAGTTAAGTTGTATGAATCTTTTTTATGATCAGCAACTGTGATCGGTAAGCGATCGGCTAAGCGTTGATCAATTTCAACTGCAATCACGCTAGAGGTAACTTCTAGCAGCGCCAATGTCAGCGAACCTAACCCCGGGCCAATTTCGAGCGCGATGTCATCGGCAGTTACGCCAGCAACACGGACAATTTTCTGACAAACATTGCCATCAATTACGAAGTTTTGACCAAGTGATTTGGCAGGTCGCAGATCTAATAACTCGGCAAGTTCACGAATTTCAGCAGCACCTAGTAGCGACATTAGTTGAACTTCCCAAAAGCTCGTTCCGCATTAGCAGTTAGTGCATTTGCTAGTTCGGCTAAGTCATCGCCGCGTTCGGCTGCTATTGCTCGAATAACCGTGGCCACTTGAGCGGGCACATTTAGCGCACCGCGATTGGGCATAGGCGATAAGAATGGTGAATCGGTTTCAGCCATTAGTTGGTCGATCGGAACTAATTTCACGGCCTCACGCAGTTCAGGTGCATTCTTAAAAGTAATTGTGCCCGCGAACGACAAGATATAGCCGCGTTCAATACAGATCTTGGCCATCGCAGCATCACCTGAATAGCAGTGAAATATAGTCGTTTCAGGCGCGCCCACCTCTTGCAGAATCGAAAGTACATCTTCGTGCGAATCACGATCATGGATCACTAGCGCTTTGTTTGTGCGTTTTGCCAACTCGATATGCCATTTAAAGGAATCTTGTTGACGTTTACGTAACTCAGGTGGCGTGCGGAAATAATCTAAACCAGTCTCGCCAATCGCACGTACTCGCGGATGCTGCGCTAGCTTTTCAATAATCGCTAAGTCAGCTTCGAGATCAGCAACTACTGGTGCTTCATTTGGATGCAACGCAACCGCTGCAAGTACTGAGGTATTCCATTTCTCGGCAGCATCAACGCACCACTGTGATTGCTCTGCTGAATAACCAACTTGCACAATGCGATTAATGCCAACCGATGCGGCATCGGCAATTACTTGACCAACAGCATCTGAATCAGCTGGTGCATCGGTAACGATTTCCATATGTGCGTGCACATCAACGCAAGGAACTGGAAGTGGTTCAGGAAGCGGCGCTGGTTTACGATCTAAATCGCGATTGTGCCGATCAGCCATGAAAGTGAATTATTCCGCAGCTTCAAGGCGTGGGAAAAGCACAGGTGTCTTGGTAACTTTTGAACCAGCTGGCAATTGACCCCAAGTGGCAACCTTTGAAATTTGTTGGTTACCGATTGCACCCAATTTTTCATTTGCGCCAAGTGATTCCCAGAGAATTTCACAAGTTGCTGGCATAACTGGGTTTAATAAAACAGCTAACGCACGCAAAGCTTCAGAGGTGTTATAGAGGACCGATTCAAGTTCAGCTTGATTCGCTGGGTCTTTAGCCAGCTTCCATGGTTCTTTCTCGGTCACATATCCATTTACGCGCTTGCAGAATTCCATAATTGCATTGATGCCACCTTGGAAATCAAGGGCAACCATTGCCGCATCTGCCTTGGCCACAGTTTCAGCTAACGCAGCGCTTAAACCAGCGTCATTGCTTACTGCGGGCAGGACGCCGCCACAATATTTTTCAATCATGGCAGCTAAACGTGAGGCTAAGTTGCCGAAATCATTAGCTAATTCACTGGTGTAACGCGCACTCATATCTTCCCAAGAGAATGAGCCATCGCTACCAAATGGGATTGCGCGCAAGAAGTAATAACGAAAAGCATCGACGCCGAAATGATCGGTGATGTCTTTAGGTGCGATGCCGGTGAGTTTGCTCTTACTCATCTTCTCGCCGCCAACTAGCAACCAACCGTGTGCGAAAACTTTCTTAGGAACTTCAAGACCGGCAGCCATCAACATTGCGGGCCAGATAACAGCATGGAAACGCAAAATATCTTTACCAACTAAGTGCACATCGGCGGGCCAGGTTTGAGCAAACTTCTTTCCGCCTTTCGAATCTGGCGCATCTGTTAAACCAACCGCTGTTGCGTAGTTAAGCAACGCATCGAACCAAACATAAACAACTTGATCGGTATCCCATGGAACTGGAATTCCCCAATCAAATGTTGAACGCGAGATTGAAAGATCTGAGACGCCACCTTCTAGGAAAGAAATAACTTCATTGCGCGCACTTTCAGGTTGGCAGCTTTGCGGGTTTGCTTTGTAATGCGCTAGTAATTTGTCCGTGAAGGCAGATAAGCGGAAGAAGTAATTGTTCTCATTAACAATTTCTACTGGCTTGCTATGGATCGGACAGAGCTTTTCGTCACCAGCTTCAATTAAATCGCCAGGTAATTTAAACTCTTCGCAACCAACACAGTACGGGCCTTCGTACTTGCCCGCATAAATATGGTCAGCATCTTTTAGACTTTGTAAAAACTTTTGCACTCGCTCGGTGTGACGAGGTTCGGTAGTGCGAATGAAGTCATCGTTAGCAATATTTAGCGCTGCCCAGTTGGGTTTCCAAGCATCGGCAACCAAGCGGTCACACCAATCTTGCGGTGCAACGCCGTTCTGATCAGCAGTACGCATAACTTTCTGACCATGCTCATCGGTACCAGTTAAGAACCAGACTGATTCGCCACGTTGGCGATGCCAGCGAGTTAAAACATCGCCCGCAACTGTTGTGTAAGCGTGGC
>CAZUWN010000020.1:0-12154 GCA_964624105.1 uncultured Candidatus Planktophila sp.
AAGTGAAATGAATCTTGCAGGGGAGTAACCATTACATCAGCAAATGAATCGGTATTACTAAGCCCGCCATGTAATAGAAGTACTGCTTCGCCATTATTGGCCCACTCGAAACTCCAAAGCGGGTAACCAGAGACGTTTAAATATTTCATATGCGAATTCCGATTACGCAATATCCATAATGTGACGATTGCCGCGATCAAAAGTTAGATAGTTCCAGGTCCAGTCGGCAATTGTGCCAACTTTATTGCGACCACCTAAAAGATAGAAGAGATGGAGGAAAATCCAGATAAACCAAGCAGGAACCCCAGTAAGTTTAAGATTTTTAACTTCTACAACAGCCTTATGGCGGCCGATAGTCGCCATCGAACCTTTATCGCGGTATTTGAAATCCTGCGTCGGGCGACCATTGCTTATATTCAAAATCTGTTTAGCAGCCCAAGCACCTTGTTGAAGTGCAACCGGAGCCACCATCGGAAGTAAATTGCCTTTTGCATCAGTCAATCCTGCAATGTCGCCGATGGCCCAAATATTTGGATAATGATTTACCTGCAAAGTGGGCGTGGTATCAATTCTTGATTTAATAATTGGCAGTTTTAGCGCTTCTGCAGTTGGTTCACCGCGCACACCTGCGGCCCAAATAGTTACTTCAGATGGGATATCGGCACCATCTTTAATTGAGATTTTACGTGGCGCAACTTTTGCTACCGCAGTATTTAAGAAAACCGTAACGCCCATTTTTTCTAAATCTCGTTTAGTGCGATCAGATAACTTGGCTGAAAATGTTGGCAACAGACGCGGTCCAGCTTCAATCAAATTAATCTTCATATGTTTAGCCGCATGTTCGTGGTCATTCTTAAGCGGCCCTGAAATAAGTTCGGCTAGCGCGCCAGCCATCTCAACACCGGTTGGCCCACCGCCGACGACGGTTAGCGAAAGAACTGTTTCGTCTTCGAAGCGACAGAGATCTTCAAATCTACGCATAATTTCGGCGCGAATATTGATTGCATCGGCAACGCTCTTCATGCCTAGTGCATGCTCGCTTACGCCAGGAATATTAAAATCTGCAGTTGCCGAACCCAGGGCGAAAATCAAGTGATCAAAATGTAGAACTTCGCTGCTATCTAATTTGATCGCCTGGTTCTTATGATCGATTTCAATCGGTGAACCCATGCGAAATTTAATATCGCTTCTGCGCAGACCGCTTCGGACCGGATAAGCCACATGGTCAGCTGCTAACCCAGCAGTTGCCACCTGGTAGAGCAAGGGCAGAAAAGTTTGGAAATTATGGCGATCGACCAGGGTCACATCTGCTTTGCCAGCTAATTCGCGGGCAGCAGTTAAACCACCGAAGCCCGCACCCAAAATAACTACGCGAGGCTTAGCCATGTGATCTCCTTCCCAAATTCAAAACTGCAAAACTAATTGGTTAAGTCTATTGTTTATCTCATGGAACCGCAGATTAAGGCTCGTAAGTACCTGGTAACAGGGGCTTCTGGATATGTGGGCGGTCGCTTGGTGCGAAGTTTATTGAATGAAGATTTAGAAGTACGGGTCTTCGTCCGTGATAAAGAGAAAATTAAAGGTCAACCTTGGTTTAACCATGTGGAAATTGTGGAAGGAAATGCCAATTCAGAGTCTGATTTAATTGCTGCGCTAACTGGAGTTCATACTGCGTTCTATTTATTGCACTCCATTAATCTTGGTAAGAATTTTGATGACATTGAAGCGGTTATGGCGCGTGGTTTCGCCAAAGCTGCCGAAGCTGCGGGAATTTCACAAATTGTTTATCTGGGCGGAATCGCAAATGATAAGAAATCTAGCCAGCATTTAGCTTCTCGGGTTCAAACCGGTACTGAATTAGCATCTGGCAAAGTCCCAGTACTAGAACTACGCGCTGGAATCATTATTGGTTCTGGTTCGGCATCCTTTGAAATGTTGCGTCACTTGACGCACCGACTACCGATAATGACTACGCCGAAGTGGGTTTCAAATCTAACTCACCCAATTGCGATTAGAGATGTGCTTTATTACTTACGTGGTGCGGCAGCTCTAGAAGTTCCAGTAGACCAAGTTTTTGATATCGGCGGCCCCGAGATACTTTCTTATGCTGACATGATGCAAAAATTTGCCAAACTATCTGGCTTGCCGCGCCGTTGGATTATTAAAGTCCCAGTGCTAACGCCAGAACTATCAAGTTTGTGGATTGGGCTAGTAACTCCAGTTCCGACTGCACTCGCTCGACCGCTCGTTGGCTCTTTGATTAATGAAGTTGTGGCGGATCCAAAGAAAAGTATTAATGATTTGATTCCACCACCACCTGAAGGATTACTCAATGTCGAGAGCGCAGTCACTCTTGCGCTTTCAAAAACGAGTGATGGCCAAGTTGAGAGCAGATGGTCTGATGCCTCTTATCCAACTGCGCCCTGGCAGAAAGCCCAAGGAGACCCAGACTGGGCGGGTGAAATGACTCTGAAAGATTTCCGCGAAACCACAACCGATATTCCATTAACTGAAATTTGGAAAACCATTGAAGGCATTGGCGGCCAACATGGTTGGTATGGCTCAGATTTTCTCTGGTTTGCTCGAGGATTACTCGATCGCATGTTTGGCGGTGTTGGGCTACGTCGAGGTAGACGAGACCCAGATCATTTACGAGTTGGAGACAGTTTAGATTTCTGGCGCGTTGAGAAAATTGAACGCGAATCTGTTTTGCGCCTATATGCCGAGATGGTTTTACCAGGCAAAGCTTGGCTGGAATTTAGAGTAAGTGAAGTAGACGGTAAAACTCACATCGAACAAGAGGCAACCTTTACGCCTAATGGTTTAGGCGGTCAGCTGTATTGGTATTCAGTGCTGCCATTTCACACCTTTGTATTTCCAACCATGTTGCGCAACATAGTTAAAAAGACTCAGCGCAATATTCGTTAACTAAATTTCCTAATTAGTGGCAGACTCTCGGCATGCATGAGTTCACTCCTGAAGTCGAAGCGCTAGCAAATGAAGTGCTGGCCTACAGCCTCGAGCGGTTAAAGAGTGATCCACCTCTAGATGGTCCGTTATCTGAAGCTGAACTTTTTGCTCAAGTCGGAAACACAATCACCGCAAAAGGTCTCGGTGGCAAAGAAGCACTTGATGTTTTTACTTCGGTATTAGCAAAGGCATGTATCTCAACAGATCACCCACGCAATTTAGCTTTCATTCCATCTGCACCTAGTGAATATGCAAACCTTTTCGATCTAGTAGTTGGCGCAAGCGCTCTATATGGCGGCTCATGGCAAGAAGGTGCCGGTGCAGTATTTGCCGAGAATCAAGCGCTGCGCTGGATTGCTGATTTAGCTGGCTTACCGCAAAGCTCTGGCGGAGTTTTTGTGCAAGGCGGCACCGTCGGAAATCTTTCCGCGTTAGTTGTAGCGCGCGCCCAAGCGCGTAAACATTTTCCCGATACCACGCGCTGGGTAATTGCCTGTAGCGAACAAGCTCACTCTTCGATTGCATCTGCGGCGCAAGTTATGGATGTTGATGTTTTAAAGATTGCCGTTGCTAAAAATGGCAAATTGCAAGGTGACACAGTTGCTAAAGAAATAGATGCACTACATCGACAAAGTGGTCGTCGGGTATTTGCCGTAGTTGCCACAGCCGGTACTACAAATTTAGGCATAATTGATGATTTAGCTGGAATCGGTGCTGCTGCAAAAGCTCGCGAGATTTGGTTCCATGTTGATGGCGCTTACGGGTTAGCAGCTTTGTGTGCACCTTCAGTGCGAACACTTTTCAATGGCATAGAAAATGCGGATTCGCTAATTGTTGATCCACATAAATGGTTGTTTGCACCTTATGACGCATGTGCGTTAATTTATCGCGCACCTGAATTAGCGCGTGAAGTTCATACTCAACATGCTTCATACCTAGATACGTTGCATGATGGAAATTGGAATCCATCGGACTATGCAATTCAATTAACCCGTCGCACGCGCGGTTTACCTTTTTGGTTTTCACTTGCAGCATACGGAACTGATGCGTATTCCGAAGCGATGGAACAATCACTTGAGGTTGCAAAGTACGCTGCGAAGAAAGTTAGCGAACATCCAAACTTAGAATTACTTTGCGAACCAGAACTTTCAATTGTGGCATTTACTCGCACCGGTTGGACTGCATCAGATTATCAAAAGTGGAGTGATGAACTTTTAACAGAGCAAGTTGGATTTATTCCACCGTCATCTCATGATGGTCAGCCGATATTGCGATTTGCCATAGTCAACCCATGGACAAAATTCAGCGATATTGATCTGATTCTGCAGCGGTTATAAATCACTTGAAGTTCCCACACTTTTTCGCTTGCATTAAGTAAGATTCTCCTTATGTCCGCTCAAGAACAGCTCTCGGTCTCAGCAAATCTGACCGACCTCGAAATGGCGATCCTAGAATTCGAACGCAATTGGTGGCGTTATGCCGGTGCCAAAGAGTCCTCAATTAAGGAACTCTTCGATATGGATGCACCTAAGTACTACCGCCTGCTCAATGATTTGATCGACCGCGAAGATGCCCTAGCTGCCTCACCGATGCTAGTTAAGCGCCTGCGCCGCCTTCGTGAGGCCCGCACACAGGCTCGTTCAGCCCGCTAAACCCGCTTCAAAGCCCGCTCTAGCACTCAATTCAACCCAGTTTCAGCCCTGACCTCGTTTTGCGCGGGCGAAATATTCTGCGTAGATTTGGCGTTAGCACTCGAGGGGCGTGAGTGATAAAACGCCCTGAATGACTAGAAATGAACCGCTACTAAAAGGAGCAAGACCATGGCCAAGCAGATTGCCTTTAACGAAGAAGCCCGTCGTGGGCTTGAGCGAGGAATGAACGTACTCGCAGACGCCGTAAAAGTAACGCTCGGACCTCGCGGACGTAACGTCGTCCTCGAGAAAAAGTGGGGCGCCCCAACAATTACTAATGACGGCGTATCAATTGCCAAAGAGATCGAGCTAGATGATCCATGGGAAAAGATTGGCGCGGAATTAGTTAAGGAAGTTGCTAAGAAGACTGACGATGTTGCCGGCGACGGAACCACAACTGCGACCGTACTTGCTCAAGCACTTGTCCGCGAAGGCCTACGTAACGTTGCAGCTGGTTCAAATCCAATGGCGCTAAAGCGCGGAATTGAAAAGGCAGTCGAAGCGATCGTTGCCGAACTGCTTTCAATGGCAAAGAGCGTAGATTCAAAAGAACAGATTGCAGCTACCGCATCTATTTCAGCTGCAGATTCAACTATCGGTGACATGATCGCTGAAGCAATGGATAAGGTCGGCAAAGAAGGCGTAATCACAGTTGAAGAATCAAATACTTTTGGTCTTGAACTCGAACTAACTGAAGGTATGCGCTTTGATAAAGGTTACATCTCTCCATATTTCGTAACTGATCAAGATCGCATGGAAGTAGTTCTAGAAGATGCTTACGTGCTACTTGTTAACTCAAAGATTTCAAACATTAAAGACTTGCTACCAATTCTAGAAAAGGTAATGCAATCAGGTAAGCCACTTGCCATCATCGCTGAAGATGTTGAAGGCGAAGCACTAGCAACACTTGTGGTTAATAAGATTCGCGGAATTTTCCGTGCTGCTGCAGTTAAGGCGCCAGGCTTTGGCGATCGTCGCAAGGCGATGTTGCAAGATATTGCAATCCTTACTGGTGCAACAGTTATCTCTGAAGAAGTTGGCCTAAAGATTGATCAAGCTGGCCTAGAACTTCTTGGTAAAGCTCGCAAGGTAGTAATCAGCAAGGAAGAAACCACCATTGTTGAAGGTGGCGGAGATGCTGATCAGATCAAGGGCCGCGTAAATCAAATTCGCGCCGAGATCGAAAAGAGCGATTCAGATTACGATCGCGAAAAACTACAAGAGCGTCTAGCTAAGTTAGCTGGTGGCGTTGCTGTAATTAAGGCAGGCGCAGCTACTGAAGTTGAACTTAAAGAACGCAAGCACCGTATTGAAGATGCCGTTCGTAACGCAAAAGCTGCAGTTGAAGAAGGCATCGTTGCCGGTGGTGGCGTTGCACTCCTTCAAGCAGGCCATGCAGTTTTCGCAAAGCTAAAGCTAGAAGGCGACGAAGCAACTGGTGCCAAGATTGTTGAACTATCAATTGAAGCGCCACTAAAGCAGATCGCAATTAATGCCGGTCTTGAAGGCGGCGTAGTCGTTGAGAAAGTTCGTCACTTAACTGCTGGACATGGATTAAATGCAGCAACTGGTGAATATGTAGACATGATCAAGGCTGGCATCATCGATCCAGCTAAGGTAACTCGTTCTGCACTTCAAAATGCGGCATCAATTGCAGCACTCTTCATCACAACTGAAGCAGTGATCACAGATAAGCCAGAGAAGAATCCAGCGCCGGCTCAGCAAGGCGGCGGAGATATGGACTTCTAAAGTAAATAAGCCTAAATAGGCTGCTAATTAGTAAAGCGCCACCCTCGATTACCTTGAGGGTGGCGTTCTGCTTTACTCTTAGCCCATGAGTAAATGGGATGCCCGCGATTTAGCACACGCCGCCGCGATTGAAGATGCCGGCGATGCCAAGTTAGTTGGCGAATTTGTCACTGTTGATTTCGATGATGAAGATCGCATCGCAACTTATTTATTCGAAGCAAATTTAACTGGCTATCGCGGCTGGCGTTGGGCAGTAACTGTTTCCAAAGTTGATAACAAATCAAGTGCCACACTTTGCGATGTAGTTGTTCTTCCTGGCCCCGATGCACTTGTGCCACCAAAATGGATTCCATACCGTGATCGTTTGCAGCCAGGTGATGTTGGCGTTGGTGACATTGTTCCCTCTTCCCTTGATGACACTCGTTTAACAACTGGTGAGGCTGCACTTCCAGCTGATGAAGAATTAGATCCAGGTTTAGCATTTGAATTAGGTTTAGGTCGCACTCGCGTTTTATCAATTGAAGGTCGCGATCAAGCAGCTAAGCGTTGGCATGATGGTGAACGAGGACCAAATTCACCGATGGCACAGATGGCACCTAAGCCTTGTAATTCATGTGGTTTCTTTATTCCAATCGCCGGTTCGATGCGCAGCGCTTTCGGTGCTTGTGCCAATGCGATCTCACCTGAAGATGGCCGCGTAGTTTCGGCTGCACACGGCTGCGGCGCTCACTCCGAAGCAACTTTTTAAGGGTTTTTAAGCGAACAATCGCACTTCACGCCTCAAGTTAAGTGCGATAAACTAGCCCCCTGTCCGCAACCGCGGCTAAACGATTACTAGAGTTAAAAAACTCAAATTTATAAATGTTGAAGGAGACCCCAAATGCCATCAGGCCGCGTTAAATGGTTCAGCCTGGAAAAAGGTTTCGGTTTTATCGCATCCGATGAAGGCGAAGATGTTTATCTTGCAGCATCATCACTTCCAGCTGGCGTAACAACTGTTAAGCCAGGTACCAAACTTGAGTTTGGCGTTGCCGATAGTCGTCGTGGCCCACAAGCGCTCTCTGTTGTAATAATTGATGCGCCACCTTCGTTAGCTGAAAACAATCGTATTAATCCTGATGATTTAGCGGCGATTATTGAAGATTCGATCAAAATGTTAGACAAAGTTGGAAATGGTTTGCGTCATGGCCGTCGCCCAACTGCTGCTGAAGCAGAACGTCTAGGTCGCGTACTACGCGGTATTGCTGCGCAACTAGAAGCTTAAATTCCGCTGCGCTTAGCGCGACGAATTGAATATCGCACACCAGTTGCACCGAGTGCTGCACCAAAAACACATGTCCAAATAATTTTGGCATCTGTTCCGATTACCAGCGCAGTTGCACCCGCAATAAGCCACGCAATAGTTCCAATAGTCACTAGAATTACGACTGTTCGAACTTTTCGATCTAAATTTTGATCTGACATGAGAGCAGACTAATGCGTTTTGCAGTCAAGAGCGATGGCAACTGGCGCGCTTTTCGACACCGCAATTACCGAATTCTCTATCCTGCTAATGCAGCTTCGAATATTGGCGGCTGGGTACAACGCCTTGCACAAGATTGGTTAGTTTTAGAGTTAACTAATAGTGGATTCTATTTGGGTGTAGTAACTGCGTTGCAATTCGCCCCAGTCTGGTTTGTTAGTTTGCCCGGTGGGGCCTTAGCTGATCGTTTTAATAAACGTAAAGTCTTGATCGTAACCAACATTGCCGCTGGATCAACTTCGTTAACACTTGGAATACTTGTTGTGACCAATAATGTGCAAATTTGGCATGTTATGGCTCTAGCTTTTGCACTCGGCGTAGCTGATGCTATCGACAAACCTGTTCGACAAAGTTTTACCTCCGAAATGGTGGGCGTTGTTGACGTGCCGAATGCAGTTAGCCTTAATTCTGCTAACTTCAATTTCGGCAGATTAATTGGCCCAGCGCTATCAGGCTTAATGATCGCCGCTTTTGGAACCGGTCCATCATTCCTAATTAATGCGTTTACTTATGTGCTGGTAATTATTGTGATGGCAAATATTCGTGAAGCCGAACTGTTTCGTGAGCCGCGAGCAGCTGGGCCAACCACAATTCGTGAAGGCTTTAGATACGTTATGGCCCGCCCCGATTTATTTGTAGTTATGTCGGTCGTTTTCTTTGTGACAACTTTTGGGCTTAACTTTCAATTATTTAACGCCCTAATGGCGACTAAGGTATTTGATAAAGGCGTGACTTCATTCGGGTTAATGGGAACCGTAATCGCGATTGGCTCGTTTAGCGCCGCACTTTTTTCACCGCGAATTGAGAAGTATCGCTCTACTAAATTTGTAATTGCTAGCTCTATCGTTTTCGGAATTTCAATCTTCATAATTGCATTTATGCCAACTTTTCTAACTTATATGATGATGCTGCCAATTGCTGGAGCCGGTGCATTAACAACCTTGATCGCATCTAATTCAACGGTACAGACAAATTCTGATAGCGCAGTGCGTGGTCGGATATTAGGAATTTATCAATTCGTATTACTTGGGGGAGCACCATTAGTAACTCCGATTCTTGGCCTCTTTTCGGAGGCCTTTGGAATTCGGCGAACTATTGCGCTTTGCGCACTTATTACAATTTTGGCACCAACTGCTATCTGGTTGAAATTCAAAGACCGTATAGCGGTGCCAGCAGATATTTCGATTGCGGCGGTATTAAAGACCGCTTAAAAGAACCATTCCCACAAGCCCAAAGAGAATTACTAAAGTCACTATCCGGCGGGTCTTGTAGCTCATGACTTAATTATATTCGTATCTTCATGAGATGGAACTTTAACGATGATAATCATGGCTATTGCAATTAATACCGGCACCATTATGTAAGCACGGCTAATTCCCAGACTGTCGCCTAGAACGCCTAGCAAGAATGGCGCACCACCAATAGCTAAGCCAGCTGCTAATGAACTCTTGCCAATCGCTAAATCGGGGCGATTATCGCTAAGGCCAATTAATCGAATTGAAGCCAATGCGAATTGCATTGATATTCCGAGGCCCATGATTAGTAGCGAGAATAAAGAAAGAATCAAAATGTGTGAGAACCAGAAGATGGCAAAACCGATGAATTGCGCGCCAATAATAATCTGCAACTGATGATCTAGTTTGAAGCGCTTTAGAACCGGGCCACCGAACCAACGGCCAATACCCATTCCGGTTCCGAGGGCCACAATGCAGACCGTACTGATTGCAGCCGTTGAGCCAACTCGTTCACGCAACAGAGCTGCTGCCCAGAAGGTAGTTGCAAATTCGCTAGAGATACAAGCTACGAAACCGATCCAAGCCCACCAAAATTGCGGCGATAGTTTTCCGCGTTGTGGGCCATCAAGATCTGGCACGTGTTCTTCAGCGCCTTTTTCGCGGCCAAAAATATAGAGAATTAAGGAAAGTGGGGCCGCTAGCAATAAGCCATAACGCCAACTTATTGAAGTGCCAGCCAAAGTTCCAACAAATAGAGTTCCGGTTACATAGCCAACCGAACCAATTGAATTTGATTGTGGAAGTGCAATTGCGGCATCTTCTTTGTAGTGATGTGAAATTCCGGTCACCATATTGTTAATTACAAATGAGGTACCGATGCCGCCCAAAAGTGTTGCCAATAAAGTCAATTGAACAGGTGGGCAGTAAACAAACATCACGATGCCGAGTGCGAATAAACCAAGTCCTAACCAGGCAGCACGACTACGACCGAATTTATGAACTACGCGTGAATTAAGCGCACCAGCAATAATTGAGGCAACTCCCATTGCAGTGCCATGTAATCCAGCAACTGTTAAGGAAGTGCCTTGATCTTCACGAAGAAGTGGTTGAGCCGGGCCGAAACCACCAAGATAGAAATTAACTAGCGCGATTTGTGCCGAGATTGTCCAAAAAACCCGATCACGGTGAAAAGCCATATTAGAGAGCTGCTACAACGTAATCAATACAAGCAGTTAAAGCTTTAACATCACTTGGATCAATTGCTGGGAACATGCCCACGCGTAGTTGGTTCTTGCCTAACTTGCGATATGGCTCAGTATCAACAATTCCATTTGCGCGTAGCGCGGCAGCAACTGCCATTGCATCGATAGATTCATCAAAGTTAATTGTGGCAACAACGTTAGAACGCATTGCTGGATCTGTCACAAATGGAGTTGTGTAAGAAGTTTTTTCAGCCCAGCCATAGATATGAGCCGCTGATTCAGCGCTACGGCCAGCAGCGAAACTTAAGCCACCGTTCTCATTTATCCAATTGATTTGATCTGCCAACATCATCAAAGTAACCAGTGCGGGAGTGTTGTAAGTCTGATCTAAACGTGAGTTCTCAATTGCAATTCCAAGGTCAAAGAAAGCTGGCACCCAACGGCCGCTAGCTTTAATTTTCTCAGCTCGAGCAATCGCAGCAGGGCTCATAAGTGCAATCCAGAGACCACCATCGGATGCAAATGATTTCTGAGGTGCGAAGTAATAAGTATCGAATTCTTTAGCATCAACAGTTAGGCCACCTGCAGCACTCGTTGCATCTACTAGAACTAGTGCGCCATCGGTGCCCGCTGGACGAATGATTGGCATTGAAACGCCAGTGCTTGTTTCGTTATGGGTTTGCGCGTAAACATCGATACCGGATTCAAAGACGTTAGCTGGGTGTGTGCCTGGCTCAGATTTGATAACTGTTGGCTCGCCTAGGAATGGCGCCTCTTTAGCGGCTGCTGCAAATTTAGATGAGAACTCACCGAAAACTAAGTGTTGTGAGCGTTCTTCGATTAATCCAAATGTAGCAATATCCCAAAACGCAGTTGAGCCACCGTTACCAAGAACAACTTCATAACCTTCCGGAAGTGCGAATAATGAAGAAAGACCTTCGCGCACATTCTTTACAACGTTCTTAACTGGTTTTTGCCGGTGCGAGGTTCCCAAAATTTTCGTGCCGCTAGCAACAAGTGCATCTAGCGCGGCTGGACGAATTTTTGAAGGTCCGCAACCAAAACGACCATCAACGGGCTTAATATCTGCAGGTATTTTAATTTCGCTCACCGGCATAGCCTAAGGGTAGTAGCGGTTTAACGCCCAATTATTAGTTGTGGCATCTAACTCATAACGCAGGCGATCGTGCAATCTTGAATATCGGCCTTGCCAAAATTCAATGTTCTTAGGCATGACGCGATAGCCACCCCAATTCGTCGGTAGCGGAACCTCTGTGCCTTCGGGCCATTTTTCCGCAGCACCTTGCCAACGTTGTTCCAATTCTTCGCGCGAAGCTAGCGGTGCGGATTGATGGCTGGCCCATGCGCCAATCTGGCTAGCCCAAGGTCGGGTCGCAAAGTATTCAGCCGATTCAGTTTGCGAAATTTTTTCTGCAGTTCCACTAATTGAGATTTGCCGTTCCATTGGATACCAAGGAAAGAGCAAAGTCACTTGCGGATTAATTTCCATGGCGTGGCTTTTACGTGATGAATAATTTGTAAAGAAAGTAAAGCCACCTTCGGAAACATCTTTTAATAAAACCGTGCGCGTAGAAATATCACCATCGCCACCCAAAGTTGAAAGGACCATGGCATTTGCTTCAACGATTAATGGATTGGCACGAGCTTCAGTCAGCCAGGTCATGAATGCTGCAAATGGGTCGGCCGGCAAAGTCTCTAATCCGGCCTCGCCATATGAGCGGCGCATGGCTGAGATCTCGGCCCTGGTTAATGAATTATCCATAG
>CAZUWN010000021.1:0-3505 GCA_964624105.1 uncultured Candidatus Planktophila sp.
TGCGCGAGAACACTTTAGTTAAGCCTCGCAATCAGCAAGCAGTGGGCAGTATTTATCGCAAGACCGAGCAATCACATATGTTCTACGGTCTCGAAGGTGTTGCGCGCAGTGATGAGCGACGATTTGCAATGGGTGTTATGGCTTCAGCTCTCGGTGGTGGAATGTCATCACGTCTTTTCCAAGAAATTCGCGAGAAGCGCGGTTTGGCTTATTCGGTTTATGCCTATGCTCAACAATTCGCAGGCACTGGCGTTCTTGGTTTCTACGCAGGCTGCAACCCGGCCAAGTCAGTTGAAGTTATTGAAATCATTCAAGAAGTTCTAGCCGATGTAGTTGCTAACGGACTTACTCATGAGGAAATCGATCGCGCGAAAGGCGCTGTTCGTGGGTCATTGGTGTTGAGCCAAGAAGATACTGGTTCGCGCATGAGCCGAATTGGCAAAAGCGAGATCGTTTATGGCGAAATTATGAGCTTTGACGAGATTTTGAAATCAATTGCCCGCGTAACCCCAGAGGAAATACGGGCTGTTGCCAGCGAGTTCTTGATCAAATCACCTACGCTTGCCGTAGTAGGTCCACATAAGGATTTACGTAAATTTGAAAAAGTACTTCGCAACGGGGGATCGAAATGATCAAAGTTGGTGTTCTAGGTGCAAAAGGTCGCATGGGTGCTGAAGTTGTGCACGCTGTTACCGAAGCCGACGGCCTCGAATTAGTTGCTGCCTTAGATCTGGGTGATTCACTTGATGAACTTATTAAGCATGGCGCCGAAGTAGTTGTTGATTTCACAACGCCTGATTCAGTGATGGCGAATTTAGATTTCTTAATTAAAAATAATATAAATGCAGTTGTTGGCACGACTGGTTTTGATGATGCCAAGATCGCAAAGCTAGCTGCAGACCTAAAAGCTCATCCAAAAGTTGGCGTTTTGATTGCGCCAAACTTCGCAATCGGCGCAGTACTGATGATGGAGTTTGCTGCTAAAGCCGCGCGCTACTTCGAATCAGCTGAAATTGTTGAACTACATCACCCAGCAAAAGTTGATGCCCCAAGTGGTACTGCCGCTCGTACTGCACAGCTAATGAGTGAGGCGCGTAAAGATGCTGGTTTAGCTGCCATGCCCGATGCAACTCACACCGCACTAGATGGTGCACGCGGCGCAATGGTGGGCGATGTGCCTGTTCACTCAGTTCGCGTTCGCGGCTTAGTTGCACATCAAGAAGTTATTTTGGGTGGCTTAGGTGAAACCCTAACCATTCGTCACGATTCAATTGATCGCGCCGGCTTTATGCCAGGTGTTCTATTAGGTGTTCGTAGCGTTGTAAAAGTTCCAGGCCTGACACATGGCCTAGATAAATTCATGTAAGGGGATAAGCAAATGTCTAAAGATCAAATCGTTATGTATGGCGCTGACTGGTGTGGCGATTGCCGTCGCTCTGAACGCTTACTAAATGAACTGGGCGTTGAATGGACCAAGATTGATGTTGAAGCTGATTTAACAGCTGCCGATAAAGTAATAGAAATCAATGGTGGCGCTAAGTCAATTCCAGTAATTGTTTTCCAAGATGGCACACATTTAACTGAGCCATCAGATATCGCACTTTCTGAGAAGTTAAAGTCCCTTTCAATTATTTAAATTGTAAAGCAGCGCCGAACTCAACGCCGCTGAGAGAACAACGACCGGAAACGGCGCTTTTAATAGCAGCGCAATGATGGCCACAGATAGACCAAGCAAGCGGTGGTCGATCATCAACTTAGATTCTGAAGTAAAAGTTTGAGCTGCCACCAATGCGCTTAATAAGGCAATTGGGATTAAGGCATTTACTCGTTGAATCCTTGGGTGCGATAACCACTTTTCCGGAACTGAGTGGCCACTATATTTCAAAGCAAATGCAATGGCGCTAGTGCCGATTACGG
The DNA here is from genome assembly GCA_964624105.1 of uncultured Candidatus Planktophila sp. Classification (GTDB taxonomy): domain Bacteria; phylum Actinomycetota; class Actinomycetes; order Nanopelagicales; family Nanopelagicaceae; genus Planktophila. The sequence continues at coordinate 1,918 of CAZUWN010000021.1, forward strand.
CAATCCAATATCGGTTCATCTGCGTAACCCCACAGCAATTGCAATAAATGCAGTGGCGATAATTGGTAGGCCAGCTGGCAAAATCGGAGTCATTGCGACTGCAAATACTGCGCAACCAATTGCTAGAGCGCGATCACTATTTGTTTTAAGTCGTGGCCAAACTAAACCAAGGAATGCAGCCGGAACCGCTGAATCTAAACCCCACGCGCGAATATCGCCCATAGCTTGTGCACCAAGTGCGCCAGCTAAAGTGAAAAGATTCCAAAAAATAAATACGCCAAAGCCAGTTAGCCAGAAGCCTTGGCGCATGGCTTCAGGGCTGCGAACTTCTTGGCCTAGTGCAACGCCAGTTGATTCATCGATAGTTATTTGAGCCGCAACAATTCGTTTAAAACCTTTAACTTTTAACCGTGGCGCCATGATCACGCCATATAAACCATTGCGAATACCAAGTAGGGAAGCCGTAGCAATTCCACTCAAAGCGGTTCCGCCAGCACCTAAGACGCCAACTACTGCGAATTGTGATGCACCCGAGAAAGTCAGTAGTGAAAGTAAGCAACTTTGCAGAACAGTAAAGCCATTGGCCACAGCGGCAGCGCCAAAAGCCACGCCATATGCACCAACGGTCAACGAAACGCTGAGCGAATCGCGAAGGGTGGCACTGTTCACTTTGGACACGCGGCTATTCTGCCGTAGAAATCCACAACCGCGCGCAGATGGCTAGATAGGGTCGCCTCATGAGCACCGAATCAACGCGCACCAGCGAAATCATCTTCCGAAGCGACATGACTGTCGAGCTGGTTAAAGCCAGCGCCAGCGATGCCGATGTTATTTGGGCGGCGCGCGTATCTACCGCGGGTGAGCAATCTTTAGATGAGATTGGCGAAGACCCAGCACGTTCGGCTGGGCTAATTAATTATTTAGCGCGCGAGCGTCACGGTTCCCCATTTGAACATACCTCGATGACTTTCTTTATTTCGGCACCAATTTTTGTATTCCGTGAATTCATGCGCCACCGCATCGCTTCATATAACGAAGAGAGTGGTCGTTATCGCGAACTCTCACCAGTTTTCTATGTTCCAGATGCTGATCGCAAACTAATTCAAATCGGCAAAGCTGGTGCTTACACATTTGTTGATGGCACTAAAGAACAACTTGAAATTACTGAAGCTGCCATGAAAGAGGCATATATTTTGGCTTACAAGCAATATCAAGTAATGCTCGATGCTGGCATTGCCCGCGAAGTTGCGCGCGCAGTTTTGCCGGTCGGACTTTATTCATCGATGTATGTAACGATGAATGCCCGCGCTTTAATGAATTTCCTTTCACTGCGCACGGCCCGCGAAGGATCCCATTTCCCGAGCTACCCACAACGCGAAATTGAGATGGTGGCCGAGAAAATGGAAGTCGAATTTGCCCGATTAATGCCATTAACCCATGCTGCCTTTGAGAAATCGGGACGAGTTACTCCTTAAAAACGGGTAAGGTTACGCGTATGGCAATCGACGCTCCATTTGGCCGCATGATCACGGCAATGGTGACCCCATTTAATAAAGACGGCTCAGTTGATTGGGATGGCGTTGCCAAG
>CAZUWN010000021.1:3605-12124 GCA_964624105.1 uncultured Candidatus Planktophila sp.
GTTGAAATTGAATCCGACACGATCGTGCGCTTATTTGAACATAAAAATATTGTCGCGCTTAAAGATGCTAAAGGAAATGTCGCAGCAACTTCGTGGGTAATTAAGCGTTGCGGAATTCCAGTTTATTCTGGCGATGACATTCTAAATTTGCCATTCCTATCTATTGGCGCAGTTGGATTCGTTTCAGTCTGTGGTCATACAGTTGGTAAAGATCTAAAAGCAATGCTTGATGCTTGGTTTGCAGGCGATACCGGTCGCGCACTTGAAATTCATCAGAAGCTGTTGCCAGTATTTACTGGCACTTTCCGCACGCAAGGTGCGATCCTGACTAAAGCCGCTCTCAACATGATGGGACTTCCTGGCGGCATCACTCGACTTCCATTAGTAGATGCAACCGAAGCTCAGATTGCGCAATTGCGCGAAGATCTGCGTGCCGGTGGCGTCGCCGTTTAATCTATGAATCATCCGCATCCCGAATTAGGAACGCCTAGCAAATTAGTTGCTGGGGGACTACGTATTGTTGCCCTGGGCGGTTTAGCTGAAATCGGTCGCAATATGACCGTCTTTGAAACTAACGGAAAACTATTAATTGTTGACTGCGGAGTTTTATTTCCAGAAGAGAATCAACCAGGTATTGATTTAATTTTGCCGGACTTTTCCTACATTCGCGAACGCCTAAATGATGTAATTGGCATTGTTTTAACGCATGGCCACGAAGATCATATTGGTGCTGTTCCATACCTACTTCGTGAACGTGGCGATATAGCAATCTACGGGTCGGCTTTAACTATTGCGTTGATTTCAGCTAAGTTAAAAGAACATCGCATTTCACCACTTACCCGCGAAGTTAAAGAGGGCGATATTGAGGACATCGGTCCGTTCTCAGTTGAATTCGTGGCAGTTAACCATTCGATTCCTGATGCGTTAGCAGTTGCGATTCACACTAAGGCCGGCACGGTTCTGCATACTGGCGATTTCAAAATGGATCAATTACCACTCGATGGCCGCGTCACTGATTTGCCAGCATTTGCGCGATTGGGTGAAGCTGGCGTAGATATCTTTTTGGTGGATTCAACTAATGCCGATGTGCCAGGTTTTATGCCGTCAGAGCGCGAAATTATGCCAGCACTAGATCGGGTTTTCCGCAGCACCAGGCGCCGAGTTATTACTGCCACATTTTCTTCGCACATACATCGCGTGCAACAGATTATAGATACTGCGCACGAACATAAACGTAAAGTTGCCTTCATTGGTCGTTCAATGGTGCGTAATATGAAGATCGCTCAAGAAATGGGTTTTCTTAAAGTGCCAGATGGCATTGTCTTTGATGCTAAAGATCTCGATGCTTATGACGATAACGTCGTATTGATTTGCACTGGCTCCCAAGGCGAACCACTTGCAGCCCTTTCTCGAATGGCAAATGGCGATCATCAAATTCGCGTGGGCGAAGGCGACACTGTAATTCTGGCTTCATCACTGATTCCAGGAAATGAGAATTCGGTATTTCGAATCATTAATGAATTAACTCGCTTCGGCGCAAAAGTAGTTCATAAAGGTAATGCCATGGTGCACGTCTCTGGTCACGCCGCAGCGGGCGAACTTACCTATTGCTACAACATCGTTAAGCCAAAGTACGTAATGCCGGTTCACGGCGAATGGCGCCACTTGCGCGCTAATGCTGAACTAGCAATTGCAACTGGAGTACCCCGAAAAAATACCATTGTGATTGAAAACGGAATCGTGGTTGATTTAATTGATCACGAAGCTCAAGTGGTCGGTAGCGTTCCATGTGGATTTGTTTATGTAGATGGCCAGAGCATTGGCGATATAACTGAAGATTCACTGAAGGATCGACGTATTCTGGGCGAAGAAGGTTTCATTTCAGTAGTTGTAGTTATTGATGCACAAAGTGGAAAAATTGTGGCTGGGCCAGATATTCATGCGCGTGGATTTAATGAAGATGAGTCGTTATTTGATGGCGTGAAATTAGAGATTGAAAAAGCTTTGGCCCGGGCAGTTGCAGATGGCATCAATGGCACCCATCAACTTTCCCAAGTTGTTCGTCGCACCATCGGTAGTTGGGTAGGTGGCAAACATCGTCGTCGCCCAATGATCGTTCCGGTGGTCATCGAGGTTTAGCGCGGCGCGCCTGACCTATCGGGTTTTAGTAAACCTTTAGGCTTAAGCAGTTATGGCAAAGAAAAAAACACGCGCGAAAACAAGCACAAAAACTAGCGGCCTCGGCAGTTCAATCCTGCGCGGGCTAGCTGCGATTTGGCGCGGACTGGCTAAATATTTAGGCAAGTCGATTCGCTTCGTTGCCAAGGGGGCCAAGGATTTAGATCCAGCCCATCAACGCGATGGCTTTGCATTCCTGCTCTTAATTTTGGCGATCATGGCTGCGGCCGGAACCTGGTTTGATGGCGGCAATATCGTCGGTCGTGCACTCGCCAGTTTCTTCTACGGTGGCTTTGGAAAAATCGGAATCTTCACGCCGCTCGTTCTTGGTTACTTTGCGTTCCGGCTGTTTCATTCACCAGATAAAAAAAGTGCAACCGGTCGAATTGTGGTTGGCACAATTGCGCTTTTGCTTAGCACTACTGGAATTGCTCACCTATTAAATGCAACACCAGGTACTGGCAAAACAGCCATGCACGAAGGTGGCGGCTGGCTGGGTTATGGAATTTCGCAACCGTTAGTTGTATTAATGACAGATGTGTTGGCTTATCCAGTTCTGATTCTGCTCTTCTTCTTTGGTGTATTAGTAACTACCGCGACCCCAGTTTCCTCAGTAATCACGCGAATTAAAAATACAGCGACCTGGTTAAATTCCAAACGCCCTGATCGCAGCGAAGAAGAGTTTGAAGTTACCGATACCCCGCCATTTGAAACGCCAGTAGTTGCCGAATGGAATAAGCATAAAGATGATGAAGAAGAGCTAGACGAAGAGAGTTTCGACGAAGAGTTCACAGTCGAAGTTCCAGTAGCAACAATTATTCCGCCAACTGCAGTTCCAGCTCCAGCCAGCACAGCTCGACCTGAGCAATTAATGCTTTCAAGTGATGCCATCTATGAACTGCCTTCGCAAGATTTACTGCGCACTGGGCCGGCTGCCAAAGCTAAAAGTAAAGCCAATGAAATCGTGGTTGCCGCTCTTACTGAAGTTTTCTTACAATTTGAAATTGATGCCCAAGTAACTGGTTTCATGCGTGGTCCAACTGTTACGCGATACGAAGTCGAACTGGGAAATGCGGTTAAGGTCGAACGTATTACTGCGCTTTCCAAGAATATTTCATATGCCGTTGCCAGCAGCGACGTGCGAATTCTTTCCCCGATTCCAGGTAAGTCCGCAGTTGGTATTGAAATTCCAAACGCCGATCGCGAAATCGTGGCCCTCGGCGATGTAATGCGTTCAAGTGTCGCTGGCCAAGATCACCACCCAATGTTGGTAGCCCTTGGTAAAGATGTTGAAGGCAACTTTGTTTGCGCAAACTTGGCCAAAATGCCGCACTTATTGGTGGCTGGCGCCACAGGTGCCGGTAAGTCTTCGATGATCAACGCCATGATCGTTTCCATCTTGATGCGATCAACTCCTGATGAAGTTCGACTTGTTCTGATTGATCCTAAGCGAGTTGAACTAACAGCGTATGAAAATATTCCACACTTGATCACACCGATTATTACTAGCCCTAAGAAAGCAGCTGACGCGCTTACTTGGGTAGTGCGTGAGATGGATCTTCGGTATGAAGATTTAGCAACCTTTGGTTTCCGCCATATCGATGATTTCAATAAAGCAGTTCGCGCTGGCAAAGTTATTCCACCACCAGGCAGTGATCGCAAGATCGAGCCATACCCGTATCTATTGGTAATCATTGACGAGCTTGCCGACCTCATGATGGTTGCTGCTCGCGAAGTTGAAGAATCTGTTGTGCGCATAACGCAGCTAGCACGTTCGGCCGGTATCCACTTAGTACTGGCAACGCAGCGACCATCAGTTGATGTTGTTACAGGTTTGATTAAAGCTAACGTGCCATCACGTTTATCTTTTGCGACAAGTTCACTTGCCGATAGCCGAGTTATTCTTGATACTCCTGGAGCTGAAAAGTTAGTCGGCCAAGGTGACGGACTCTTTATTCCAATGGGCGCTAGCCGAGCAATTCGTATTCAAGGTGCTTATGTTTCTGAGCGCGAGATCGAAGCGGTAACGGGCCATGTTAAGAAACAACTGGCTCCTCGTTACCGCTCTGATGTAACTGCGCCACCGGCTGCAACCAAGATGGTTGATAAAGAAATTGGCGATGATTTAGATATTTTGTTGCAAGCAATTGAGTTAGTAGTTGGCACGCAATTTGGTTCGACTTCAATGTTGCAGCGCAAACTTCGGGTGGGCTTTGCAAAAGCTGGCCGCCTGATGGATCTCATGGAGTCTCGCGGAATCGTGGGTCCCTCAGAAGGGTCTAAGGCACGCACGGTTTTAGTAAAACCCGATGAACTTGATTCAGTACTGGCGACTATCCGCGATTACTAGGGGTGAGAAGAAGGGCTATCTCTCGAATTGTTCACCCCATGTCTTTCTTTTCACTACCTTGCGGGGTTAGCCTTACCCTTCTGGATTTATTGGGCTAGCTAAAAGCGGGTTAAAAATGTCCCTTGGTGCGTTGATTACTAAATCACGTACTGACGCACGCCTATCGATTGAGGATCTAGCTAAAGTCACAAATATTCCGGTCACGCTTTTGCGCGATATGGAAAACGATAATTTTAAAAAGTGTGGTGGCGAAACTTATGCCCGCGGACATCTACGCAATATTGCGGCCAAAGTCGGAGTTGATGAGCGAAATTTCTTAGATTTATTTGAAGTTGAAGTTACTGCTCCAGCAAAACCAATTCGTGACCTGTTAAATGAGAACAACGTAACGATGCCGTATCAAGAACCTAAGCGAATTTCTTGGAAAGTTTTAGCTGCTGGATCAGCGGCAGCATTAGTTCTCTTCGCGGGCGCTCAAATTATTTTTTCAAATATGAATAGCGGTAGCGACCCAGAAGTAATTGCAACAACATCGGCTACTCCATCTAATTCAGTTTCTGAATCTGCCGCACCCAGCGTTGCAGCATCACAAGAAATTGTTGGGGGAGTAAACGTCGAATTAGTTGCAAGTAGGGGAACCACTTGGTTGTATGCCACAAATGAAAATGGCGAAGTCTTATTCTCTGGGCAAGTTCGCCAGGGTGCAACCAAGACATTTAGCGCCGCAAAACAAGTTAATTTGCGAGTCGGCAATGCAGGTGGCGTAGATATCTCAGTAAATGGCAAAGATGTTGGCTCAATTGGTGCTGATCGCGAGGTCGCAAACCTGACATACAACGCTGACTAGCTAAATAAAGTAAGATCAGCGCAATGAAGCGCACGGTAGCAGTCGTAACTTTGGGGTGTACCCGCAACGAAGTCGACTCCGAAGAACTAGCTGGCCGCCTGTTAGCCGATGGTTGGACCCTGGTCGATGATGTCGAATCCGCCGAAGTTGCCCTCGTAAATACTTGTGGTTTTATTGAGTCCGCGAAAAAAGACTCAGTTGACGCTCTGCTTGAAGCTAATTCGCTTAAAGGTCACGGCGTTACCCGCGCAGTTGTAGCAGTTGGATGTATGGCTGAGCGTTACGGCGCCGAACTAGCAGCTGCGCTTCCAGAGGCCGATGCGATTCTAGGTTTTGATGACTATCAAGATATTTCAGCCCGTCTGCAATCAATCGTGGCCGGTAATTCACATACTTCACATACGCCACGTGATCGTCGTGCATTGCTGCCGATTTCACCAGTTGACCGTGCCGCCAAGCGCGATGAGACTTTAGAAATTGCACCTCGTAAACGGTTAACAGATACACCGTGGGCACCGCTAAAAATTGCAACTGGTTGCGATCGTCGTTGCTCCTTCTGCGCAATCCCATATTTCCGCGGGGCATTTGTTTCACGTCGCCCAACAGAAGTAATCGACGAAGGTCATTGGTTAGCTGAAAGTGGCGCAACTGAGCTCTTCTTAGTTAGCGAAAATACGACTTCATACGGCAAAGACCTGGGTGACTTAACTTTGATGGAAAAAGTGTTGCCAGAGTTAGTTGCAATTCCAGGTGTGCAGCGAGTCCGTTTGTCTTACTTGCAGCCAGCTGAAATGCGCCCATCGCTACTGCAGGCCATGATTGCAACTGAGAAAGTTTCGCATTACTTTGATTTAAGTTTCCAGCACAGTAGCGCCACCGTGCTTCGTCGCATGCGTCGCTTCGGCGATAACGAGAAATTCTTACATTTAATCTCGCAAATTCGCGCACTCTCACCAACTGCTGGTATTCGCTCTAATTTCATTGTGGGATTCCCCGGTGAAACCGAAGCTGATTTCAATGAGTTAGTTGAATTCTTAAGCAAGGCAAAGTTAGATGCCATCGGTGTTTTTGGTTATAGCGATGAGGACAACACAGAAGCCCTTAATTTGTCAGATAAATTGCCCGAAGAAGTAATCAAACAACGTGTTGAAACGCTTTCCTCGCTAGCTGATAACTGGGTTTCTGATCGAGCAGCAGCGCGTATTGGTGAAGAAGTTACCGTTTTGATTGAAGATGCCGAACTACAAGAAGGTCGCGCAGATCATCAAGGTCCCGAAGTAGATGGCACCACTTCATTTATTGGAACCTCATTTAAGGTCGGCCAATACGTTAAGGGCGTGGTCGTAGATTCACTAGGCGCTGATCTAGTCGCCGAGGCAATTGGTTAATTCATGGCTAAAGAATTGAATCTTCCTAACTCGATAACCATCGCGCGCATAGCGTTCTTGCCCCTTGGCGCCTATGCCATCTTTAAAAATGGTGGCGATGATCAAACTTGGCAATGGATCGCTTGGGTAATTTTTTTCCTGATCGGCATGACTGATGTTCTAGATGGCAAGTTAGCGCGTAGCCGTAATTCAGTTACCGAACTGGGCAAGTTTCTAGATCCAGTTGCCGATAAAGCCATGATTGCAACAGCGATGATTTCACTTTCAATTCTAGATCGCTTGCCATGGTGGATCACGATCGTAATTTTGTCTCGCGAAGTCTTTATAACTTTCTTTCGATTAGCAGTAATTAATCGTGGCGTGATTCCAGCTAATCGGGGTGGAAAACTTAAAGCTACCTTCCAAGGTTTCGGGGTTGGCTTTTATGTCATGCCGCTTTCCTCATCGCTCTATTGGTTCCGCGATGGCTTTATGTATATCGCGATTGCGCTAACTATTGGCACCGGAATTCACTATGTGCGATCGGCGCTAAAGTGAAAGAAGAGTTCGCTGTCCTTGCCGATATTTTGGAAATATTAATCAGCCGTAACGAGAGTATCGCGGTTGCTGAATCTTTAACTGGTGGGGGACTAGCGCAAGCTTTGACATCACTGCCAGGTTCATCGCAAGTTTTTCGTGGTTCAGTCACTGCCTATCAAGCTGAAATAAAAAATTCAGTTCTAAAAGTTCCACTTGAATTGATCTCTGAAATGGGCACGGTAAGTGAAGAGGTTGCAGCGGCCATGGCCCATGGAATCAAGGATTTAATGGGCTCAACGTGGTCTATTTCAACCACGGGGGTGGCAGGTCCTGGGCCAGTAGATGGCGTGCCGGCCGGAACCGTATGGGTTGCTATTGATGGCCCAATTTCACAAACTTTGCAGTTAGAACTATCGGGCACGCGTGAAATTGTTCGAAACGCAACAATTGCAGGTGCAATTGCGGCATTTGCCCGTATCCTTAAGACACTGTAACTTCAAGAAGTAAACGAAAGGGGTATCAAATGGTCGTTCTACTACGCACCAGCGTTGGTCAATCCCTTCGTGCTGCTCGCACCACGCAAGGTCGCACACTTCGCGATGTTGCTCGTGATGCTCGAGTATCTCTTGGTTATTTATCTGAAGTAGAACGCGGACAAAAGGAAGCTTCGTCAGAACTTCTAAATGCAATCTGCACCGCACTTGGCCTAACTCTTTCGAGTGTTATCTCCGATGTTTCTCGCGATATTTCTTCACGCGAAGCAATCAAGTTGACCGTAGTTGACGCCGCTTAATAACGCCCCTAAATTTCAACGGCAGGGCGCAATTCATAGTCGTACTGAATCAGCAATTTTAGAAACCACAAAAAATTTAATTGCCCAAAAGGGTTTAACTGCAACAACCATGATTGATATTTCGGTTGAATCACAAGTGTCCCGCGCTACTTTATATAACCACTATCGCGATAAGAGCGCAGTGGTTTTAGCTCTGCTAACAAGTGAATTAAGCCGATTGCGAGATTTGATGCAATCAGTTGGAGCACCGGCTGCTGTGCTCGAAGAACTCTCTCTAGAAATTTCTGGATCACAGGCACTTGCAATGATGCGTTTAAGTGATCCAACTGCGTTGGCATTTGCACTAACCGATAGCAAACATCCACTCTGGTTAGAATTTCATGCCGCAATCCTTGATGTAACTAAACTTGAAGTCTGCACATCTCTGGCAGTTGCTTGGTTAAA
>CAZUWN010000022.1:0-11900 GCA_964624105.1 uncultured Candidatus Planktophila sp.
GCTCAATCTAAAAACCTGACCCAATATAAAAAACCTGTCCCAATACAAAAACCTGTCCCAACATAAAAAACCTGACTCAATATAAAAAAATAGAGGGAAGGCGGTTTCCCGCCTTCCCTCCTGCAAGATTAAACTTGCAATTTATAACTTAGTGATCGTCCTTCATGCCTTCTGCAGCTGACTTCATGCGAGCGATCTTTAGAATTGTAAGACCGAATACGCACTTAGCTAGAACGTCAGCGACTGTGTAACCAACCTGCACGCCAACGAATTGTTCTGCTGAAGCCATTCCTTCGCCCATACCAAGGATGTATGAAACTGGGTAAACGCCCCATGTCGCAATTAGAAGTAGGCGCAAGCGACCGATGGTTGCTGCAACACCTTCTGGTTGACGATCTAGTGACTTACCAAGCTCTACGAATAGTACGTAAAGGATGTATAGGAATGGAAGTGTTGATAGAACACCGTACATGATCTGTGTGTTCTGATCGTTTGAAATTTCACCTGGGTAACCAAGTGCGATCATCGCAGCTGATGCTGGAACCAAACGAGCGATAAGTGACTTTGAAACTTCCTTTGCAAGTGCAAGCACTGCAATTACTTCAACTAGAAGTAGAGGAACAGTTAATAGCCAGTCAACATAACGGTATGCCTCGTTGAATGAACCCTGTTCTCCTGAGATATTAACTGCCATTGCAGTTGATGACTCTGAGAATGAGTTGATGATTCGCCAGTAGTGATAACCAGCAATGAATGTAACCATTGAAGACATTACAAGAGCATTGCGGTACTTAGGCAATACTCGAGCTTGTGATACAAGTGTGTACACGGTGCATGCGAGCATTGAAATTAAACCAAATGAAAATACGTTATAAACGAGGTTCCATTGGCTTGAGTCTAGATTAATCATCTAATTAAGCCTCCGTGGGGCTTTGTAAAACCAGACCTCGGGCGAGGCTGGCGTTCGAATACGTACCGCTTAAGTCAGACGAGAGATCATATGAAGGTCTCGTATAACAGGCGCAGTTTTAGTCGAACCAAGGTAAATGGTGCGCCTGATTGAGGCATTTCGCAAGAATATTTGCGAGTAATTCGCAACTTTTTTTAATATTTCGCGGCAGGTAGACTATTTTTTACTAGGCAAAGGGCTATGCCAGCGGGTTAGCACTAGTTCTTTAAAAACCTGAGTTACTATCAAAAAAGGACAAAAACGACACATGTCAGCTGCGACCGGATTACAAGTCCCGCAAGAGATGGCAGATGCAATTTTGACCCAAGCCCGAGCTGAATATCCAAACGAGGCCTGCGGTGTAATCATCGGCCGCAATGGAATCGCTGAACGTTTAAAGCCGATGTTCAATGCAGCTGCTTCACCAACTTTTTATGAATTTGATCCAAAAGATTTGTTAGCTCTCTATCGCGAAGTTGATGACAATGATGAAGAAATTATTGTTATTTATCATTCACATACAGAGACCGAAGCGTATCCATCGCGCACAGATATCTCTTATGCCGGTGAACCTGGCGCGCATTATGTATTGGTATCTACCCGCGAAGAGATTGCACCTGCAACTGAATTTCGTTCGTATCGAATAATTGATGGTGTAGTTACTGAAGAACCAGTCGAATTCATTTCTTAAATAACCAAAAACCCGCACAGAAGAGTTTTATCCGCTTTCAATTTGTATCAATACCAATTACTAGAGAGAATTAAGACATGAGCGCAACTGTTGAAGTCCGTATCCCAACTATTCTTCGCCCGTTTACAAAAGAGCAAAAGTTGGTCTCGGCAACTGGTGCCGATCTGGCCGCAGTTATTGCAGACCTTGACGCTCAATATCCAGGCTTAGCTGATCGCCTGCTTGAAAATGGCGCACTACGTCGCTTCATTAATATTTATGTAAACGATGAAGATGTTCGATTCATTGGTTCATTAACTGCGCAACTAAAGAGCGGTGACTCAATCACCATCTTGCCTGCTGTCGCTGGTGGCTAATAGTGGCTCGCTTTGATTCCCTTGAAGATTCTGTCGGGCACACTCCGCTAATTGGGTTGCCCCGTCTTTCACCTGCACCAAATGTGCGGCTATGGGCGAAGATGGAAGATCGAAATCCAACTGGTTCAATTAAAGATCGCACAGCGATCTCCATGATCGATGCTGCCGAACGTGATGGCTCTTTAAAGCCTGGTGCCACAATTCTGGAACCAACAAGTGGCAACACTGGAATTTCATTAGCTATGGCGGCAAAAGTTCGCGGCTATAAATTAATTTGCGTAATGCCCGAAAACACTAGCCCAGAACGTAGACAGCTACTTGAAATGTGGGGCGCAAAAATAATTTCTTCCCCTGCCGCAGGTGGTTCCAATGAAGCAGTACGTGTTGCGAAAGAACTAGCTGCACAAAATCCAGAATGGGTTTTTCTATATCAATATGGCAATCCGGCAAATACCGAAGCGCACTATCGCGGTACCGGCCCAGAAATTTGGAAAGATTTGCCAACGGTTACACATTTTGTCGCCGGGCTTGGAACCACCGGCACCTTGATGGGTGCTGGCAAATATTTGCGAGAGCAGAATCCCGATATTGCAATTGTTGCAGCCGAGCCACGTTACGGCGAAGTTGTTTACGGGCTACGAAATATCGATGAAGGTTTCGTTCCTGAACTCTACGATGCGTCGGTACTTACTAGACGTTTTTCAGTAGGTGCTGAAGATTCAGTACGACGTGTGCGAGATTTATTAGAAGTCGAAGGAATTTTTGCCGGAATCTCAACGGGTGCGATTTTGCATGCAGCCCTTGCCATGGGCAATGAAGCTATTGCAGCTGGAAAATCGGCCGATATCGCCTTTATTGTCTGCGATGCAGGTTGGAAATACTTATCTACTGGTATTTATGGCGCTGCTAGCGAAGCCGCTGCTGAAGGTCTAGATACGCAGCTTTGGGCTTAAGTCTTCGTTGATTTACCGCTCTTTTCACCTCGCCCGTTAGACTTCAACACATGAGTAACGCGCCTATCGGAATCTTTGATTCTGGCGTCGGCGGATTAACTGTGGCTCGCGCAATTCTTGATCAATTACCAAATGAATCCACTCTTTATATTGGCGATACAGCGCGCGGTCCATATGGCCCACGTCCGTTGGCCGAAGTACGTGAATTCTCACTAGAACTAATGGATTTTCTAGTTGCCCAAGGTGTGAAAGCTATTGTGATTGCGTGTAACACTGCAAGTGCTGCGATGTTGCGCGATGCTCGCGAGCGTTATTCGATTCCGGTAATTGAAGTAATTCAACCGGCAGTGCGTCGCGCAGTTGCCGCAAGTCGCACAGGTCGCATTGGCGTAATCGGAACTCGAGCAACGATTGATTCAGCGGCTTACTTAGATGCCTTCGCTGCAGCGCCTCATCTAGAAATTACTTCAATTGCTTGTCCTCGCTTTGTTGAATTCGTCGAACGCGGCGAAACTTCGGGTGCTGAAATTACCAAGATTGCCAAAGAATATTTAGCCGAAGTTATGAAAGCTGATGTCGATACTTTAGTTCTGGGCTGCACGCACTACCCACTGCTAACTGGTGTGATTTCTTATGTAATGGGTAATAACGTTTCACTAGTTTCTAGCGCCGAAGAAACTGCCAAAGATCTTTATCGCATCTTGGTAGAAAGCGACTCTTTGCGCACTGATAACAGCACACCAGCAACACATCGATTCCTAGCAACTGGCGATGCTGCCGCTTTTGAAACGTTAGCACGACGATTCTTAGGCCCAGAAGTTGGTCAAGTAGAACATCAATCGCTAACTTAAGTTCAAACTAGATTTAATAAAACTAAATATTCACTACTAAAAACGGAGACGACTGAGGAAATGATGACAACCACACGTAATGATGGCCGGGCAGTAACTGATCTGCGCGAAATAAAGATCACTCGCAACTGGCTTGATCACGCTGAAGGCTCCGTATTAGTTGAGTTCGGCAAAACCCGCGTTCTCTGTGTTGCCTCATTTTCACCAGGTGTTCCTCGTTGGTTAAAAGACAGCGGAACTGGCTGGGTTACTTCAGAATATGCGATGTTGCCTCGTGCAACTCATACCCGTTCTGATCGCGAAAGCGTTAAAGGCAAGTTAGGTGGTCGCACGCAAGAGATTTCTCGTTTAGTTGGCCGGTCACTGCGCGCCGTAATTAACACCAAAGAACTTGGCGAAAACACGATTGTGATTGACTGCGATGTTTTGCAAGCTGATGGCGGAACTCGCACTGCTGCAATTACTGGTGCCTATGTTGCGCTAGCTGATGCAATCGCATGGGCAAAGAGTCAAGGTCACATTAAAGCAACTGCTAATCCACTATCTGATTCAGTTGCCGCAGTAAGCGTTGGCATAGTTGGTGGCGTTCCAATGCTTGATCTTTGCTATGAAGAAGATGTGCGCGCAGATACCGACATGAATGTGGTTTGCAGTGGCGATGGCAGATTTATTGAAGTGCAAGGAACTGCCGAAGGTGTGCCATTTGATCGTGACCTACTAAATCAATTATTAGATCTAGCTGTTGCCGGTTGCAAAGATTTAGGAAAGCATCAAGCCGCGGCTCTAGCTAAGTAATATTTCCAGAACGAACTAGTTAAGAAATTGTTTTTAGAAAGCTGCTAGGGGAGCAACGATGAAAGATTTAGTTTTAGCTACACGCAATAAAGGCAAGATTGAAGAATTCCGACGGATCCTCGATGAGTTAGCGCCCGGAAGTATCCGCTTGCTTGGACTAGAGAAATTTCCCGAAACAAGTGATGTCGAAGAAACCGGCGATACTTTCGAAGAGAACGCACTACTAAAAGCTCGTGCAATTTGTGCTGAAACTGGACTCCCTGCGATTGCCGATGACAGTGGCCTCTGCGTTGAAGCACTCTATGGCGCACCCGGAATTTATTCGGCGCGATTTGCGGGCACCCATGGTGATGACGCTGCAAATAATGCGAAACTGTTACAAGAGTTAATTCATGTTCCCGATGGAAAAAGAACTGCTTACTTCATTTGCGTGACCGCGCTAGTAATGCCCGATGGCCGCGAAACCACCCGCGAAGGGCGTTTTTACGGGGCTATTGGCCATGAACCGGTCGGTAAGAATGGCTTTGGGTATGACCCACTGTTCCAGCCAGACGGATTAACTATTTCCAGCGCACAAATGAGCGCTTCTGAGAAAGATGCCATCAGTCATCGCGGAAAATCGCTGCGCGCAATTGCCCCGTTTGTCTTAGAAATGCTCTAATCGCTGCGGTAACCTTGGCTTATCCGAGTGCGTTACTTGCGCGCGTACCGCTACCCAAGGAGTTAACGTGGCTGTAAAGAAGAAAGTTGCTAAGAAAGCAACAAAGAAGGCACCTGCTAAAAAGGTTGTGGCTAAAAAAGCTGCGGCTAAGAAGCCAGCTGCTAAAAAAGCTGTAGCCAAAAAGAAAGCTGCTGCTAAGAAGCCAGCTGCTAAAAAAACTATTAAGAAAGCTGCTGCTAAGAAGCCAGCAAAGAAAGTTGCTAAGAAAGCAGTTGCGAAAAAGAGAGTTGCGAAAAAAGCTGTTGCTAAGAAAGCAGCTCCAAAGAAGCGCGTAGCTAAGAAAGCTGCCGCTAAGAGATCTTCTGCTGCAACCGTAAGAGTTCCAGCAGTTCCAGTAACTTCATCTGCGCCTCGTGCTGCGGCTCCAGTTGCTCCGGCTCGTCCAGCAACACCTGCTGCTAAACCACAACAAGGCGCATCAAGTCGCGTTGTAATGGCAGTAATTGTTGGTATCGCACTACTAGCTTTCGTAGTTTGGTCACAATCATCTTCAAAAGACGATGATGCAGCGCCAACACCATCTGCAAGCACATCAACTGAAGCTTCTGCAACACCAACTGAATCAGCATCAAGTGGCGCAGCAGTTGCTGCAATCGAAGCACCAGCAAAGTTTGTAGCCCTTGGCACAGCCGATGGAATCACGTTGCGTTGGGTTTCCCCAGCAGCAACTGATGGATTAACCGGTTACTTAGTTGAAATTGCACCAGATGGAAAAGAATGGCAGAGCGTTGCCACAGTTCCAGCTGATCAAACAACGCTAGATATGGCTAAGAGTGAAGGCGGATGGACTCAGTTCCGAGTTTCCAGCGTTTACTCAGATGGTCAAGTTGCACCAGCAAAGATTTTCGGATTGCCTGGTCAATACAAGTAAGCAAGTACAAGTAATAAAGAATTAATAAGAAAGACCTCGAGCATTTGCTCGGGGTCTTTTTTATTCCACAAAAGATTTACGTAACTAGTTGAATTGAGACCTTACTTATCCAGGGTTTCCAGAATTGCTGCTACATAAACCTTGATTCCGGCCAGCCTCAAGTGAACGCCATCAGGAGCGAAATACTCCGGATGGTTCTGCGAGATTGTGGCCCAATCGACCACTCGTGCGCGTGGATTAGCGGCGGCATATTCTGCAATTAACGCATTGTTCGCATCGCGCCAAGGACGTGGCACAGCAGTGTTTACAACAATAATCTGACTTTGATTAGCCACTTCGGCAAAAACATCTGCAACTTGAGTGCGAGTCAGAGCGTTGTTGTTTCCTAAATTGAAAATAATTGGCGCATCACCAACAGATAACTTGTCACGCTTTAATACCTCTAATAGTTCTGGTGCTTGTCGGCCAACCCGAGCATTGATTAAACCGATTGTGCGCAGATCGCCAAGTTCATAACGGATACCAAGAATTACCGAATCACCAGTAACCCATAGATCAGGTAGTCCCACATTTGAGATAACCGGCGATTTCTGCGATGAAGGTTTAAGTTCTTGAGTTAACTCTTTCTCAAGGGCAAGCGCTTCTTGATCAGCAACTGAGATTGCATTTGCACTTATTACAGTAGTTGCTGCGAGAAGTGCAATAGTGCCAACTGCTACAGAAATCTTTTGACGAATGCGAACTCTTTTTGTTCGATACTTCATTCCGCGGAACCAAGATTCAACCGCGCCACTTCGTACCGGTAATTCAACTAACCGTAATGAAATATCAGCCAACGCTAAGACTATTAAGAAACGCACGGTGTAGAGCGCCCAATCTTGCCCAGCTATATCAACGCTGGGGCGAGTTAATTGAAAGACAATCCAGTGCCACAAGTAAATTGCATATGAACGCTCGCCAATCCAGACCAATGTGCGAGTGCGCAAGATTGGTGCGAAGCGAGATGCTGGGTGCACGATAGAAGTCAGAATTGCGCAACCAAAGATTCCGGCAAGTGGGAAAGCTATGCGATAAAGCGTGGGGTCGCTCTCATTAATTAATAAGAAAGCACCGAGAATTCCAATGAACCCAATCACGCCAATGGCATCAACAAAATCTTGCGCTCGCTGAGTAACTTCACTCTTTAAATTTTGCGGAATCCAGCTAACTGCCAGTGCCGCCCCTAGGAATAAACCAATGCTGTGGGTGTCAGTTCCAAAGTAAATATGGCTAACTCGCGAACCACTTGATGCATCAAGTGAGAGCGAGACAATAAATAGTGTGATTCCCGAAATAGCAGCGATGGTTAGTGCCGCCCCTGGAATTCGCTTCTTGCCAAACCACTTAAGAATTAGCAAAAGCACTAAGGGCCAAAAGAGATAGAACTGAGCTTCAACGGCCAATGACCAAGTGTGTTGCAGCAGCGGTGGGCGACCAATAGCCTCAAAGTAATCAGTATCGCGAAAAACTAGCCACCAGTTCATGCCGCCAAAGATCGAAAACGGTGCATCACTAACTAATCGTCGGGTGGTTTCAGGCGCCCAGATACCAACAAAAATTGCCGTTCCAAAAATCATGAAGAGCAACGGTGGCAGCAATCGCCGCACACGTGCCAGGTAGAAAGCTCGTAGATCTAAGCCGCCACTGCGCTGAATTGAATCGAGCAGCAATCGAGTGATGACATAACCGGAAATTACGAAGAAGAGATCAACGCCGAGAAATCCGCCGGGAATCCAGGAAAAACCTAAGTGATAAAGCATTACTGCGATTACCGCGACAGCACGCAAACCATCGATCGCAGGGATATGGGTGATCCCACGTTTTTTTGATGACATAACTTTTGGTAATCGGTAAGAAACTACTTACGTTTTGCAGCAGCTTTCTTTACAGGTTTCTTGGCGACAGCCTTTTTCGCAGGTTTGCGAGTTGCTGACTTTGCTTTCTTTGGTGCCTCAATTGCTGCCTTGGTGCGTTCGCTGGCAACGCGGATTGGGCCACGACTAATAAGTGTGTCATCTGCATTTAAGTTTTGAAGAACTTGTTCCTGTAATTGCTCTAAGCGTTCAAAAGAACTTTGCAGACGGGCGCGAGATTGTTGAATCGCACTTTCGGCTTGGTCAAGAGATTGGGTCTGCACTTTGTATAGACGTTCAGCTTCAGAGATAACACTTGCCAGCCACTGGCGATAACTTCCGACTTCACTGGTTGCTTCAGTAATGATGCGTTCGCCTTCGCGACGCGCAGCTGTTGCCAGCGCAGTTACTTCGCGCTTCTTATTTTCAAAGAGAGTTTCGGCTTCAACTTCAGCCTTAGCAACCATTTCTTCAGCTTCAGATTCAGCAGCTTGTAAATACTTGCGCCCACGAGTTTCAGCGCCTGACAGAACAGAACGTGCTTTCTGTTCGGCGTTCTCGAGTGCATCTTTCGACGCACGATTTGTCTCGGTCACTAAGCGATCAGCAGCAGCTTGTGCTTTTGCTTCGCGAAGTTGCGCCGACTTGATCATGGTCATGGCAGTTTCAGTTGCCAGAATTTCAAATTCTTCTTTTGATAGCGTGGTGATATCGCGGCGTGAGCGCAGATCGTTTAACTGTGCTTCAAGCTCGCGAATACGATCAACCGAATTTGGTTGACTGCTCTCTTCGCCTTTAAATCCGACCCAGTTAAGGAAGGAGTTCTTCTCGGCCATCGCTACCTCTTTATGCTCTTTAAACACTTACGGAAGGCTTAGATTAGAGCAAAAGCGCCATACCTAAAAGTGGGGTTAGCGCAGGGCTGATGCGGGGTGAAAATGGGCTTAATTAGCGGGATCTATAAACGGCAACACAGATCGCCACATACTGCGAGATCCATGCGGCTAGTACGAAGATATGGAATAGCTCGTGAAAACCAAAGTACTTCGCCTCTCGCCCTGGTCGCTTGAGTGCATAGAAAATCGCCCCAATTGAGTAGAGCAAGCCGCCGAAAATAATTGGCAAGATAACCCACCAGCCACCTGCTCGATAGAGATGTGGCGTATAAATAATTGCAACCCAGCCGAGTACTAAATAGTTAGCAACATATAACCAACGTGGTGCGCCAACCCAAAAGACTCGAACAGCTACGCCAATCAAAGCTCCTGTCCAGATAACCGAAAGCAGAATTGTGCGATCGCGACCTTCTAGCAGAGTAACTGCGAATGGCGTATATGAACCAGCAATTAGTAAATTGATATTGGCGTGATCCCAGCGACGCCAAATTTTCTTCTTTGCCGGTGACCATGGAACTCGATGATAGATAGCTGAAACACTAAATAATAAAATTGCGGTTAACGAATACAAAGCGATTGCAAATTTTACTGAATTGCGGCTAAGCAGAAAAAGCACAAGCGAAGCGATGATTACTGCTGGAGTTGCCCCTAAGTGAAACCAGCCACGCAACTTTGGTGGCGGTACCGGATTAGACATTGGCTCGCTCGCTCTCGGCTAATTAACTTAAGTAGAGCCTAACTCTTTAATGGTGCGTCTTGCTCTTCTTGCGCTTAGTTGGGCTCAACTAAGCGCAGATCACGCACAGATTTAACGAGCAGCGACAGCAAGGCAACTACACAAGTTATGCCACCAGTCCACCAAAGAGCATTGGAAATACCGATGGTCGCGGCAATTGGTCCAGCAATAACTATTCCAAGTGGTGCAATTCCGTATGATCCAAATGCATCATATGAAGCTACCCGAGAGAAAGATTGCTCGGGAATATGTTTTTGCATCGAGGTATTCCAATTGACCATAAATATTTCAATGGCAAACCCAGAAAACATAGCGCCAATAACGGCGAAAATTAGGGGCAGCTCGGCTGCGATCGAAAAATCCCAAAGTGCCGAAGTAGCAATCAAGATCATAGAAATTGCTAATGGCCGGGGGAACTTAATTTTTAGCGCTACAGCGCTACCGATAATCATTCCAACCGTTAGTGCTGCCAAGTTGTAAGACCAATTTCTTGGACCACTATCGCCTTTATCGAAAGCTAAAGGACCAAGTACTTGCAACATTGCTTCAAAGCAAGCGTTAATGGCCGCGAAAGTTACGACCATTGCAACAACCCAAGAACGCGAAGAAAATTCTACCCACCCAAGTTTTAAATCATTAAACACTGAATTCTTTTCCCGCGGCGGCATTGCTGGTAAATCAATATTTAAAACTAAAACGCCTGCAATAAAGAAAGTTATGGCATCAATTAGTAGCGCCCAGCCTGAACCATAAAGAGTAACCATTATGCCGCCGAGCAAAGTTCCTGCGATGAAACCAATATTGGTCATCAAGCCAATTACGGCATTGCCATGTTGCAGCTTTTCTCTAGGCAAAATCTCGGGCATAACACCAGACATTGCCGGCCACCAGAGCGCATTTAGAATTCCGAAGAGCGCACCCATTAATGCTAATAACCAAACTGATGGGAACCCAACAATGAAAGATATTGCACTGACTGCAGCAAAAAATGAACCAATTATGTCAACGGTTCCAACTATGCGATTACGTTTAAAGCGATCACCGATTACGCCACCAAATAACATAAATGCAATCATCGGCACAAAGCGCGCAGCCATTACCAAACTTAAATCACTGCCATCGGCGCCCGGGATACTTAATACTCCGTAAGCAAGTGCGATTGGTGATAAACCATTTCCGAAGTTAGAAATAAAACGTGAAATTGCAAGCGAAGTAAACCCATCGTGCGAACGGAGATCTTTGAGTTGATTTATCATGCTTTGCTACTCAACCGATTCGGCTTAGTTTTCTCCCCGCAGCGCCTTTTCGATTTGGCCAATGTGATCAAGCGGATGCGCGGTATATACACGGCACCATTTTTCAATACTAAATGGCCCGCTCTCAGAATGCAGGCCAGACTTTGCTAGATCAGCATCTGTTAATCGTTCAATCATTATTAAAGATGATGCGCGAACTGCGCTAAACACTCTTACCGAAAAATCAATTGGCAGCGTTGCATAGCCCAATACAGCTGAATCTCCCCAAGCGTTCTCGTCGTAACCTTGAATTGCGGTTCCTTCAGGTTCAGCAATCAATCGGCGAATGCGCGCATATGACTGCGCTTCAGAATCAGCCACATGGTGAATAACTTGGCGCGCAGACCAACCTTCAGGATGTTTGGTATCTAATTGATCAGCCGGAATCGAGGCAACTAATTTTTCGAAATCTTCAGTGCTCTTGCGATAAGCGGCGGCAATATCTTTAATACTCATATCAACTCTCCAATACCTGCGATCAGAGTTGAACTATAGATTGATTTAGATAATCTCCGCTAACAATTCCGTCACGCGACGCTTGATTTCATCACGGATTACGCGTACCGGCTCAATACCTTGACCGGCTGGATCTTCGAGAACCCAATCTTCGTAGCGCTTACCAGGGAAGAATGGGCAGGTATCGCCGCACCCCATGGTGATTACTACATCAGATTCTTGAACAGATTCGGTAGTAAGAATTTTAGGAACTTCATGAGCAATATCAATTCCGAGTTCAGCCATTGCTTCAATCGCAATTGGATTAATAGTTTCCTTTGGTGCTGAACCAGCTGAGAGAACGCGTACTTTTCCGCCAGATAACGAAGTCATAAAACCTGCCGCCATCTGTGATCGGCCGGCATTGTGAACACAAACAAAGAGAACTGTTGGCTGCTT
>CAZUWN010000023.1:0-10433 GCA_964624105.1 uncultured Candidatus Planktophila sp.
CTTTGGCTAAGTCGCTTAGTTAGCTCAACAGTTGCCGCTTCACGAGAAGTTGGGTCATCTCCCCCTAAGAATCGTTTGCGTGATGCGCCAACTAGTACCGGGTAACCGAGGGCTACAAATCGCTCAATTTCCTCGATTATCAACCAGTTATCTGCTGCCTCTTTAGCAAAGCCGATCCCTGGATCGATGATCAAATTTGATTTACTCACACCAGCTGAAAGTGCTGCCTCAATACGTAAATTCAGCTCTGCAATTACGTCATCGACCACATTTGTGTAAACCGCTAAATTATTCATCTCTTTGGAGTGACCACGCCAATGCATTGCGATGTATGGCACCTTTAACTCGGCGGCGGTATCTAACATTGCTGCATCTGCTAATCCGCCACTTACATCATTGATTATCGATGCCCCGGCAATTACCGCAGCTCGCGCAGTCGATGCCCGCATGGTGTCGATACTTATTGGTTTGCCAGCATCAACTAATTTTGAAATAACATTTATAACTCTGCGTTCTTCTTCAGCGGCTGAAACTCGTTCCGCACCTGGTCGGGTTGATTCGCCACCCACATCAATAAGGTCAGCGCCTTCAACAATTAGTTTTAATCCGTGATCAACGGCATCGGGATAAGTGAAATGCTCACCGCCATCGGCAAAGGAATCCGGTGTTGCATTAAGAATTCCCATTACCAACATGGTTTATCTACCGAGCTGTAATTAGTGACATTGCCTCGGCACGGGTAGCCGGATCGCGTAACACTCCGCGCACTGCACTAGTAATTGTGCGAGCTTCAGACTTACGTACCCCACGCATCGACATACATAAGTGCTCGCAATCAATAATTACGATCACACCCATTGGTTTCAGAATTTCCATCATGGCATCTGCAATTTGTGAAGTCATGCGCTCTTGTACTTGTGGACGCTTGGCAAAAACATCTACTAAGCGAGCGATTTTCGATAACCCAGTAATTTTTCCATTTGGAATATAGCCAACATGAGCAACGCCATGGAAAGGCGTTAAGTGATGCTCACACTGTGAAAATAGGTCAATATCCCTAATAATCACTAGTTCTTCATGGCCAATATCAAAAGTTGTGGTTAGGACATCTTCAGGTGATTGGTAAAGCCCGGCATAGTTTTCGGCCATCGCACGTGCTACTCGCGCCGGCGTATCTTTCAATCCATCGCGTTCAGGATTTTCACCTAGCGCAAGTAGTAGTTCGCGAACCGCTGCTTCAACGCGTGCTGCGTCATATGGCTGATTGGCGCGGCCATCACCCTCTTGCATCGAGATTGAATTTATTTCACTCACTAGTTTTCTTTCTAGTGCGTGGCTTTTTCGCTTCAACTACTTCTGCGACCTTGGCTCTAGCCGGAACTTCTACCGGCGGGATATCTGAAGGAACGCGAGTGATTGATCCAGTCCAGGCTGGTCGTTCTGCCCAAGATTTAACTCGCTTAAAGATTATTGCGATGTCATCTTTATTAATGGTTTCGCGATCAAGTAATTCAAGAACCATGGCATCGAGAGTTTTGCGATTTGCTACCAAAATATCGAATGCTTCTTGATGGGCATTTTCAATTAACTTGCGAACTTCAGCATCAATAATTCCAGCAACTTTTTCAGAGTAGTCACGTTCGTGACCATAGCTGCGACCCATAAATGGTTCAGATCCATCGGTACCAAGTTTGATCGCACCAATTGCCTCCGTCATGCCGTATTGCGTGACCATTGCTTTAGCGAGCGCGGTAGCTTTTTCAATATCATTTGAGGCACCAGTTGTTGGATCATGGAAGATAAGTTCTTCGGCTGCACGCCCACCAAGTGAATATGCCAATTGATCAAGTAATTGATTACGAGTAGTTGAGTACTTATCGTCATCAGGTAGAACCATGGTGTAACCAAGTGCGCGTCCACGCGGCATGATGGTGATTTTGTGAACTGGATCAGTGTGCGGCAAAGCATGCGCAACAAGTGCGTGACCAGCCTCGTGATAAGCCGTAACTAAGCGCTCTGAGTCCGACATTAAGCGTGATTTACGCTGTGGGCCTGCCATTACGCGATCGATAGCTTCATCTAGTTCGCGGTTACCGATTTCGGTTTTTAGTTCACGAGCGGCAAGAAGTGCTGCTTCATTAAGTACGTTTGCTAAGTCGGCGCCAGTAAATCCAGGAGTGCGACGGGCATATTCAAGTAGCGCTAAATCTTTTGCAATTGGTTTACCTTTTGCGTGTACTTGCAAAATTGCTTCGCGACCTTTGAGATCAGGGCGATCAACTGCGATTTGGCGATCAAAACGTCCTGGCCGAAGTAACGCTGGATCTAGCACATCAGGACGGTTTGTAGCTGCGATCAAAATTACTTGACCATTTGCTTCGAAGCCATCCATCTCAACTAAGAGTTGATTAAGTGTTTGTTCACGTTCATCATGACCGCCACCCATGCCAGTTCCGCGTTGGCGGCCTACGGCATCGATTTCGTCAACAAAAATAATCGCTGGGGCATTTGCTTTCGCTTGGTTGAATAGATCGCGCACGCGCGCTGCACCAACACCGACAAACATTTCAACAAAGTCAGAACCAGAGATTGAATAGAACGGAACGCCCGCTTCGCCAGCAACTGCGCGCGCCAATAAAGTCTTTCCAGTTCCCGGTGGGCCATAAAGCAAAACACCCTTTGGAATCTTGGCACCGAGTTCGGCGTACTTAGCTGAGTTAGCTAAGAAATCTTTAATTTCATGTAACTCTGAAATTGCTTCATCTGCACCTGCGACATCGGCAAAAGTTGTTTTTGGCACTTCATCACTTTGTAACTTCGCGCGTGATTTACCAAAACTAAATACTTTGTTTCCGCCTTGTGATTGGCTGAGCATGAAGAAGAAGAGCAGACCGATAATTAGAATCGGCGCTAGCGAGAATAGGAAACTAACTAGCAGAGGAGTTTTAGGGACTTCGATATTCCAGCCATTTAACGGTGGATTAGCGCTTAAAGCATCAATAATCGTTGGCTCTTGGCGTACTACATACGATGCCTCAACTTGAGAAGCGCCATTGATGGTTCGACCAGGCTTTAGTTCAACGCGAATGATTTGATCTTTATCTATAACCGTTGCGCTCTTTACTTCGGACTGCGCAATTGCATCAAGAATTTGAGAAGTATTTACTTTTGTAAAGGCGCTACCTGCGCCAGAGATCTGACCGAAAACCGAGACGGCAATAATTGCAAAGACAATCCAGAAGAGTGGCCCACGGAAGATTCGACCAGCTTTTGTGGCTGGCTTCTTATCGCCGCGCTTAGTAACGGTCTTGACTACTTTCTTCTTATCTTTTTTAATTTCTTCAGTCATATTGCTTCTATTCGTACATGTGCTTTGCGAGCACACCGATAAATGGCAAGTTGCGATATTTCTCATCAAAATCAAGTCCGTAACCAACGACGAAATCGGTTGGAATATCAAAACCTACATACTTAACCGCAACTTCAACTTTTGCGGCTTCTGGTTTGCGCAGGATTGCCAAGATATCAACATTGGCAGCACCACGTGATTCGAGATTCGACTTCAACCAAGAAAGAGTTAAACCTGAGTCAACAATATCTTCAACGATTAAAACATTGCGGCCCGTGATATCGCGATCAAGATCTTTTAAAATTCGAACCACACCACTTGATTTTGTGCCAGAGCCATAAGAAGAAACTGCCATCCAATCCATTTCCAGATGACGTTGCATCGCACGAGTTAAATCAGCCATTGCCATAACTGCGCCTTTTAATACGCCAACTAATAGAACGTCACGACCTTCGTAATCAGCATCAACTTGCGCTGCTAATTCCTTAATGCGTGCCTGCAGATCTACTTCGCTAACTATTACGCGCTCGATATCGCTTTCAATAACTGATAAATCCACGGTGCTCCTTCATAGATATGGCGGGCTTACTTAAATTAGCGGGACAGGAGCGAAAGTCTGCCCGAAATTCGGGAAACCTTCACACCGCCTGGAAGGCTACAAGCGCCCTGACCATGCCAAGAGGTGACTAAGGCCTCAACGGATGCCACATGATCGGCAGTAATTGAGCCCATTGGAGCTCCGGCGGCATAAATTGCCATCCGTAAGAGGCGAGTTCGAACCGCCTTGGGAAGATCGGCCAAAAGCGAAATTTCTAGATCAGCCAGATCAAGATTGGCTGCAACTTGAGTCGCCCAACCATCTAACGCATCAGCATCGTCGCGCAACAGGTCGGCACTGCGGGCAAGTGCTTCGGTAATTCCGGGCCCAATGCTTTCTTCTAATTTTGGCAGTGCCTCAGTGCGCACGCGAACGCGAGCAAACTGCGAATCTGAATTATGTGGGTCAATCCACGGAATTAAATTATTTTCAGCGCACGCAGCCAACGTTTCTGATCTAGTGATCTCTAAAAGTGGTCGACAGTATTTTCCAGTGCATCGTGCCATTCCAGAAAGTGAGCGAGCGCCTGATCCGCGAGCTAAACCTAACAAAACACTTTCGGCTTGATCATTAAGAGTATGGCCAAGGAAAATTAACTTAGCGCTATATTTTTCAGCAGTCGCATCAAGTGCGGCGTAGCGAGCTCGACGAGCAGATGCTTCTAACCCATCAACCATTTCGACATCGACTTTAATGATTTCGATTTGGGAAATTCCTAATTCCGAAAGTTGCGCGAAAACTTTAGTAGCTTGTTCGCCAGAACTTTTTTGTAGTTGGTGATCAATAGTTACACCCACCAAATTAATTAACGCATTTTTAGATTCTGGAACAAGTGCTGCGGCAAGTGCTAATGAATCGGCACCACCAGAGACTGCAACTAAGACGGTATCTCCTGCGCGACAACCAGAAAGGCACTCACGCACAGCACTTCGAATTGCGACCGTTGCTGGGTTTGTGCTCACGGGGTTAAGACTAGACCCGACCGCCAAATGGCATTAAGCCCTTAACGCTATAAATATTTGAGTAAAGCAGACCTTTGCCCTTGGAATTCGCTTCCCACATCATGCCGTTTCCAGCATAAATCGTGATGTGGTGGATGCTCGAGATAGTTCCCTTGTATGAGTAGAACAAGAGATCGCCGGGCACTAGCTCACTGATTTTCACATGTTTGGTGTAACCAGCATAAAGTGCTGAGTTCAAACGATCCCAGTTTGGCCAACCTAAGCCAGCAGATTTGTAGGCTGCATAAACCAAGCCTGAGCAATCGAACGAGTTAGGACCTTCGGAGCCCCAGATATATGGCTTACGAGCTAGAACTTGTTTCTTAGCAAAAGCGACTGCCACATCGCGTTGAGCTTGCGATGTGCGAATAGTTGATCGGCCTTTAAAGCCAAGATCTGGCCAAATTTTTGCTTGATTAGGAGTTATTGCAGCTTGCCCCGCTTGGGCCTCTTCAAGTAAAGCTAACTGACGTTGTTGTTCTAAAGTTATTCGAACATTCTTTGCTTTGGCTAATTCCTTAATTAATTTATCTTGGACAGCCCGTAATTTATCAACTTCTTTTTGCTGTAGTGCTTTTGCATCGTCGGCAACTTTCTTTGCTGCGGCAACTTTTTCAGTAGCAGCAACCTGTTTAACTTTGGCTGCATCGGCTTCAACTTTTGCTGCACGTGCAATAATTTCGGCCGCCTTGAATCGTTCGAGCGCCGCAGTGTTTTGATCACCCAGTGATTGCAAAATGGTAATTCGATCAACTAAATCTTGTGGGCCATTGGCACTTAATAGCGGTTCGATATCGCTGAAGGTGCCACCCATTATGTAAGCATTTACGGCCAATTTACCAATAGTTCGATGTGCACCAGCAACTTCGGCAGCCGTCTTGCGTGCATATTCAGCAGCAGCATTTGCATCAGCAGTAGCTTTTGCTAATTCAGCTTTCGCTTTCACATAAAGAGCTAGCGCTGTATTAGCTTTGGCAGTGAGTGCTTTTAAAGTCAGATTTGCAGCCGCTAATTTTTTAGCCGCCGCATCAGCAGCTTTCTTTTTTGCCGCTTCAGCTTTTTTAGCTGCCTCAATCTGAGCCAAAGTTGGTTTTGGGGAAGCGGCATAAACAGTCGTGCTACTACCTAGAAAAGTAAGCGCGACTGCGAGGGCAATGAGCCGCTTCGACATGTTCTTAGGATAAATGGGGCACCTTGGAAAAGAGTCAGACGCGCCCCAGCGTCATTATTTAATTAAGCCATCCCTAATTAGATACATCACGTCGCTTGAACAGTGTGATCACAATTGCAGAGCTAGCCACCAAATAGATTGAAACCATTGTTATTGCGTGGGTATAAGAAATATCAGTTGTGCCACCAACTGCGATGATGGACATCAAATTTCCGGGCATCCAATTACCTAAGCTTGATTTAACTGCAACCAGAATATTTTCCACAATCAACAACCAGATAACACCCAGGGAAATCGCACTGATTGGCGAACGAAGCAGAAGTCCCAAAATCATGCCAACTGTGCCGAATGCAATTACCGATAAGAGCACATTTCCAAAAGTTTTTGCCATTTCTTGAAGTGCATCAGAAGTTACCCAAGCATCGGTTGCAACTTTTGCTCTACCGGATAAACCAAAAGCTAATGACATACTGACAACTGCAGCCAGGATCACCATCACGATGGCAAATGAAGCCATAGATACATACTTGCCAAGCAGCAACTGCAACCGACGTGGTTGGCGCACAAGTAAATTTCGTAAAGTTCCGTAGGTATATTCCTGTGCTGTTTGCGCTGCAAAAACACAGAGTGCGACGATTCCTAATAAACCGGCTGCATTACTAAAGCCAATAGTTAATCCACTTGGTAGTTGCAATATCTCGCGAGAAATCATGTTGCCACGGTCGGAATTTCCTTGTGGAGAATCAATTAACAAGAACAATAACGAGGTAACTAAGCCAGTTAAACCAGCCGATGCCAGCATGGTGCCGAGAAATAGTGTTGGCCGGCGAAGTTTGCGCCACTCTGATCTAAAGACTCGGGCTTTAAATATTTGGTTCATTCGGAATCCCCCGTCATTTCGAAGAAGGTTTCTTCTAGGCTGGGCAACATCGGTGATAATTGCGAGAGCGTGATACCTGCGGCAAATGCTGATTTATTAAGTTCGGCTGCCCATTCGGCTGGTCCTTCGATATGTGCAACACCGCTGCGAATCGTTGCTTTATGGCCAGCTGCTGCGGCAATTTCCGAAATCTTTGGCAAATCACTTTCATTTGGCGTTTTAACCAAGATGAATGGTTGTTGTGCCAAAAATAAATCTTCGATCTTGCCAGCAAATAAAACTTTTCCTTTTCGTAACATAACCAGATGTTGACTTATTAGTTCGAGCTCTGAGAGCAGGTGTGAAGAAACAAAAACTGTGGTGCCTTCTTGCGCTAGTGATTTCA
This sequence comes from uncultured Candidatus Planktophila sp., assembly GCA_964624105.1. Lineage (GTDB taxonomy): Bacteria > Actinomycetota > Actinomycetes > Nanopelagicales > Nanopelagicaceae > Planktophila. Next base: position 7,385 of record CAZUWN010000023.1, read on the forward strand.
ATAAATCTCTAACTTCTTGAATACCTTCGGGATCTAACCCATTAGTTGGCTCGTCGAGAATTAACAACTTTGGATTAGGTAGAAGTGAGGCAGCAATTCCAAGTCTTTGTTTCATGCCTAGCGAATAAGTTTTGTATTTCGAATTTCCACGATCACCTAAGCCAACTCGCTCAAGGAGTGATTGCACATGGTCAGTTCCGTAGCCTCCCAGAGTTGCCAATACATTTAAATTCTCGCGACCAGTTAGCGCTGGATAGAAAGCTGGACCTTCGATCATCGCGCCAACGCTGGCTAAATATTTTTCTGGATGTTTAATTGAATGACCCAAGATCTCACCCGTGCCACCGGTTGGCGAGATCAAGCCGAGCAGCATTCGAATAGTGGTGGTTTTTCCTGACCCATTTGGCCCAACGAAACCGCACACAGTGCCCATCGGTACTTCGAAGTTAGCGTGTGACACCGCAAAGGTGTCGCCGTATTTCTTGCTTAAATCCTGGACTGCTACTGCGAGATTACTCATGCCCACCACAATAGTCCTTCCCCTTACACTTAGCGGATGAGTAAAGATGCCTGGGGCTATCAAGAACCCAACCGCCGCCCTGCCCCGAATTGGAAAGTTAATCCACAAACTTCTCAGGTTCGCGCTGGCTTAACCCGCACTGGTTTTGGCGAGACTTCTGAAGCACTCTTTCTAAATAGCGGTTTTACCTATTCTTCTGCACAAGAAGCCGAAGATTCATTTACCGATGAAACTGATCACTTTGTTTATAGTCGTTTTGGCAACCCAACAGTTGCGATGTTTGAAAATCGCTTAGCTGAACTTGAAGGCGCCGAACTTTGCGTAGCGACTGGTTCTGGCATGTCTGCGATGTTTGCATCTGTTGCTTGCATGGTTAAAGCGGGCGATCGTGTTGTTGCAACAGCTGCCATGTTTAGTTCATGCCATGTCGTGCTTACTGAATTTTTGCCAGCCTGGGGCGTTGAAGTTGAACTTGTAAAAGGAACCGATGAAAAAGTTTGGGCTGAAGCTTTAAGCAAGCCGACCAAAGTTGTTTTCATCGAATCACCAAGTAATCCATTAATGGAAATTGTTGATATCCGAATGATTTCTGATTTAGCACATAAAGTTGGCGCAACCGTAATTGTTGATAACGTAATGGCGTCACCAATGATGCAACGCCCACTTGAACTTGGCGCTGATGTAGTTATGTACTCAGCAACAAAACATCTTGATGGTCAAGGTCGCGTTCTTGCTGGCGCCGTACTTGGTAGCTTCGGATACATGAATGAGTATTTCAAACCATTCTTCCGCCATACCGGCCCATCGTTAAGTCCCTTTAACGCTTGGGTACTTTTGAAGTCACTCGAAACTTTAGACATGCGCGTTGAGCGTATGGCTAATAACGCGCAGAAAATCGCCGAGTTCTTAGAAACTCGTCCAGAAATTGAAATTGTAAGTTTCCCTGGCTTGCCATCACATCCAGGTCATGAACTAGCAAAGAAGCAGATGACTGGTTTTGGTACGACCATCGGTATTACTTTTAAGGGAACCAAAAAAGATGTTTATAAGTTCATGGATGCCTTGCGAATCATCGATATTTCCAACAATTTAGGCGATAGCAAGTCACTTATTACTCACCCAGCTTCAACCACTCATCGCCGATTAAGCCAGCCAGATCAACTAGCTATGGGAATTACGGCAACCACTTTGCGTCTTTCAGTCGGTCTAGAACACAGCGATGATCTGATTAAAGATATTGCGCAAGCGCTCGGTTAATTTAGATTAAAACTGCGGCAACAAGTAGTACTGAATACAAACTCAAGTAAGTAATCGACCACTGAAAAACTTTGGCTGCAACTTTGCCATAATTTGGATTACTGCCACGAAGTTGTGCCAACGTCATAGCAAAAACTAAAAATAGTATTGCATTAACAATTTGAACCCAGAGTGAAAGCTCGGCAAAGCTAATTGTGATAACTGAAGCGATAAACATCGCAATAGTGTGGAACCACATTTGGCCATGCAAATTTTTCTGGGAAGTAACACCTGGCAACATTGGAATTCCGGCTGCGTTGTAATCATCTTTATATTTAATTGCAAGCGCCCAAAAATGTGGTGGCGTCCAGAAGAAAACGACAAAGAAAAATGCCCATGCCACGTTCGATAAATCATTAGTAACTGCGGCCCAACCAATTAACACCGGCATGCAGCCAGCGATTCCACCCCAAACAATATTTTGCGAAGTGCGTCGCTTAAGTGCCATCGTGTAAATAACTACATAGAAAACAATTGCGATAAGAGTTAGCCAAGTTGCTAGTGGAGTAGTAAACCGCCAGAAAATAAGAAGAGAAAGTAAGCCAACAACGGTTGCGAAAATAGTTGCGTGTCTACGCGAAATAACACCAGTAGCAATAGGTCGTTGCGCAGTGCGCTTCATTAATTTATCGGTTTCACTTTCGATCACCATGTTAAAAGCATTCGCGCTACCAGCTGCCAAAGTTCCGCCAAGAATTGTCGCGATAGATAGCCCAACTGAAGGAATGCCATTTTGGGCTAGAACTAGAGCCGGCAAAGTGGTCACCAGTAAAAGCTCGACCACTCGCAATTTCATGAGGTCTAGATAGCCACGAATTCGAAGATCCGAACTCTTATCTGGCTGATTTACGCTCACAGAGCAAGGCTACTAAGTTAAATACACAGCGCTCACCGCTGGCGTTCCCAGAAGGCTCACAGGTTCATGGGTTAATTTCTGGACATGGAAAATAATCAGAAGCCAGAATGGTTCGAACTAGCTGAAAACGATCAGCCAGTAAATCGCCCGCTAAAGAGCAAGAAGTCAGCGCCAATGCGCAGCCTCACCTTTATCTTGGCAGGCGCCCTGGTTATTCCGATGGGTGCCGGAGTTGCCCTTCTTACACATGACTCTAACTCAGCCACTGCTGTTGAAGCATTGAACTTGACCCAAGATTCTCCAGCTGCGACTAGCTCGGCTCAAACGATGACAAGTAACGCAATTTCTATGCCAACTGCTTCTCGTGACGATGATGA
>CAZUWN010000023.1:10533-11640 GCA_964624105.1 uncultured Candidatus Planktophila sp.
GAAGAAGATGACGACTAATTAATTGCATTACCCTTGGCGCATGCGCCGAATTGCAGTATTAGTTCTTGTACTTTCTTTGGGTCTACCTCAATTAACTAGCGCCGAAGTTACCTCTGATCAGACCAAATTGGTTTTGGCATCGACGATTACCGGCGATATCAGCCCTAAATCTGTTCGTTCTTCAGGTACTGGATTAGTAAGTGCGCACAACATGATGTACCGACATTCGGTCACAATTTATGATTCAAATACTCAAGAACTGATTAAGCGAGTTCCTGACTCAGTAAAGCTCAGTGACTTTGGATATTCCAAATATTCCGGAACCTATAAAGGTTCACCTGTTGAGGGCTCTTTCTCCCCCGATGGAAAATACCTATATGTAACTAATTATGCGATGTATGGCAAAGGTTTTAATAAAGAGGGTACTGATATCTGTTCTCCAGCCAATGGTTTTGATTCCAGTTTTGTTTACCGAATAAATCTAAGTAACTACAAAATTGACGGTGTGTACGCAGTTGGATCAGTACCTAAAGTTCTAGAAGTTACTCCTGACAATAAATATATTTTGGTAACTACTTGGTGTTCATACACTTTAGATGTGATTTCAATTGAAAAGCAGAAAAAAATTAAGTCAATCAAGATTGGCCGATACCCCCGAGGCATCGCAGTATCGGCAGATTCGAGTAAGGCATATATAGCTGAAATGGGTGGCAGCAATATTCACGAAATTAATTTGACTGATTTTTCAAAGAAATTGATTCCCGTAGGTGTTAATCCGCGCGCGGTCGTTTTATCGCCAGATAACACCAAGTTATATGTAACTTTAAATATTGCTGGAAAGGTTGCCGCCTGGGATCTGGTAAATCACAAATCTTTAGGTTCAGTTAAAACTGGAAAAGCTGCCAGATCACTTGCAATTTCTAGCGATGGAACAGCACTCTTTGTGGTCAACTTTAAGAGCGGCACCTTGTCAAAAGTTAGAGCTTCCGATTTAAAAGTTTTACAAACCATAAAAGTATGCGCTGAACCAATTGGGATTACTTACGACGCACTAACCGCCAGAACCTGGGTCGCTTGTTACGGTGGTTCCATCAAGGTTTTCGACAA
>CAZUWN010000024.1:0-3212 GCA_964624105.1 uncultured Candidatus Planktophila sp.
GCACTACTTGTCCCGCATAAACGAGACCTGCGCCATATCCAATAATCAATGCAAGTCCACCACTTAATTCCGGGTTTGACTCAAGCAGTGCATCCATTGCAAGTGGAATCGATGCAGATGATGTATTGCCATTTGTTTTCACATCATCGGCAATAACCACAGATGCCGGCAACTTCATTTCTTTCGCCATGCTTTCGATAATTCGGAAATTTGCTTGATGGGGAATAAATGCTGCGAGTTGATCGCCAGTAATGCCGGCAGCTTCGAGTGCTTGCAAGCCAACTTTGCTCATTGAATAAACTGCCCAACGGAAAACAGTTTGACCTTGCTGATTAATATTTGGCCAGCCTAAATCTGCCACGCCTTTAGTTGGTGAATTTTTGAAATCTGTCCAAGCTGGATTTAATAGAATCGCATCGCGGGAGTCGGCATCAGAACCCCAAATAGCTGGCCCAATGCCAGGTTCTTCGGCTGGACCAATTACAACAGCGCCCGCGCCGTCGGCAAAGATAAATGCAGTAGCCCGATCATCTGGGTCAGTGAAGTCAGTTAATTTCTCGGAACCAACAACTAAAATATTTTTAGAAGTTCCACCAGAAATTAAATCTTTGGCCATTGCTACGCCGTAACAGAAACCAGCACATGCAGCACTAATGTCGAAAGCCGCAGCTTTAGGATTTCCCATTTGTTGAATTAGTGCAGTTGCCGCACTTGGTGCTTGGAATTCATATGAAATGGTTGCAAAAATTACGGTGTCAATATCCGCGATCGTTAAATTCGCTCGCTTAAGTGCCATTTCGCAAGCAGCTTGGGCCATGCTGACAACGCTCTCATTGGCGCTAGCAAAACGACGAGTCTCAATTCCAGTACGTTGCTGAATCCACTCATCACTAGATTCGATGCGATCAACGATTTCTGAGTTAGGAACTTGGCGCTTTGGGCGATAAGTACCAACTGAAAGTATGCGCGAATTACTGCCGGTTTTTACTTTGATGCTCATTTATGTTTCTCCGCAAACTCACTAGCTGCTGCCAAGTCGGCAGGAGATTTAAATGCAAAAGTTTCGATCTCAGGCGCTGCGCGCTTTAGTAACCCTACTAAGGTTCCGGCTGGTGCTAATTCAATTACGCCAGTAACGCCTAGCTCTTGCAAGCTTTTCATGCAGAGATCCCAACGAACTGGATTAGCTACCTGGCTAATGATGCGCTCAAGTACTTCTTCACCATCAACAACGGCAAAACCATCGCGATTTGAAATGATTGAACCATTTGGGTCAGATGGCGAAATAGTTGCTGCACTCTTGGCTAACACTTCTTGCGCAGACTGCATATATCTAGTGTGGAAAGCACCAGCTACGGCCAGCGGTCGAATGCGAGCTCCGGCTGGGGGATTATCGGCAAAGAGCGATAGTTCGCTGATTAAGCCCGCCGCCACAATTTGACCAGCTCCGTTGTCGTTTGCCGCAACTAAGCCCAGTTTCAATATTGCATCAAGCACTTCTTCGCGGTCTCCGCCTAATACAGCGGACATGCCAGTCTTTTCTAAACTTGCAGCCTTTGCCATCGCATTTGCACGATCGTTAACAAAACGCATTGCATCGAAATCGCTAATTACTTTTGCCACAGCAGCTGCTGTTATTTCGCCAACTGAATGTCCCGAGATGACAGGAGCTGAAACTCCAAGCAAGTTTGCTGCGATTAATCCAGTAGCCACGATTAGCGGTTGCGCATTTGCGGTATCTCTAATTTCATCGGCATCAGCCGTGGTACCAAGTGCAACTAAATCTTTACCAATCACTTCAGACCAACGAGAGATTGATTCAGCGCAATCACTAATTTCTAACCAAGGCGTCAACATGCCTGGCGTTTGAGCACCTTGACCTGGCGCGATGATTGCTAACACAAGCTAAATATTATGCGATGTCGCAGGTACTATCGAGTAACGAGCCAGATTTGCGCTGTGTGCTCAGGCACTTTAATTGTTGACCCAGGCTGGGCAATAACAGGTTCGTAAGTAGCAGTAACTTTTGCTGCATCAAAAATACAGCGATAAGCAGTTGCCCAATTTTCAGCCGGTAATTTAAATTCATGCTCAACACGATCAGAGTTAAAATTCAATAGCAGCGCTCGTTCTGCACTAACTTCAATGTAAACCGAGAGCGTGCGCGTCTCTGAGTTTTGCCATTGATGATCAATCATCTCTTCGCCAGTTAAGTTAAACCAAGCTAAATCTTTGCGCTGCGTACCTAAATCAACTTCACCGGTATAGAACTTACTTGTCACATCAGATAGATAAGTTTTGCGAATATTAATTAGTTCGCGAAAAGCATCTTGCATATCTGCAGCCGCAGCATCTAAATCCCAAGGCTGTGCCCAAGGGTTTTCGCCTGCCCTAACTGAATACCCGTTATTGCTGCCATTTTGCGTACGGTTAACTTCATCGCCCATATTGATCATCGGCACACCTGCTGAAAGCAGCAGAGTAGCTGCCATCGATTTCTTGAGTGATTGGCGAATGTGCTGAATCCCTAGATCATCGGTTTCGCCTTCAGTGCCTACGTTCCAGGACTTATTAGAAGAATGCCCGTCACGATTGTCTTCAAGGTTTAGTTCATTGTGTTTCTCGTTATAGGAGACTAAATCTCGCAACGTAAAACCATCGTGGGCAGTAATAAAGTTAATTGAAGCCGTTGGGCCACGGTGATAGAAGATGCCACTTGAACCGCTAATGGCGGAAGCAATATCGCTGACGCCTTCGCCAAATCCGCGGGCTAAATCACCTAACCAGAATTGCCGAACGCTGTCTCGGAAAAAATCATTCCATTCACGCCACGGATACGAGAATTCACCTAAGCCATATCGCGTTACATCCCAAGGCTCGGCAATCATCTTTCGATCGCGCAAGATTGGTTCAGCTGTAATCGCTGCAAATAGCGAGGAATGACGAGCGCTTTCATCTTTAAATAGCGCAGTGGCTAGATCAAAGCGGAAACCATCGATGCCTATTACATCTGTCCACCAGCGCAGCGAATCAATGATGAAGCGAACTGAATGCGGTTTAGCCGCAGCCAAAGTATTTCCACAGCCAGTTAAATCTAGATATGCATTTTCTTTGTTGTGACGATACCAATCGCGATTATCTATGCCGCGGAAACTTAGAGTTGGGCCACCAACGCCAGCTTCGGCAGTGTGGTTATAAACCACATCGAGAAT
>CAZUWN010000024.1:3312-4374 GCA_964624105.1 uncultured Candidatus Planktophila sp.
TCAGCCGGGATTTCTAAATTATTAGCAGTTAAGCCATTTACATGTGCTTCATAAATATAGGTATGTGCCCAGCGATGATCAATACGATTGATCTGACGAGGTTTGTGATCGGTTACCACCGAGAATGGAACTTTGCCGGCACTGTCGCGGATATCGCGAAGAGTTAGATCGCCATTACCCCAGCCATCTTTACTTTGATGACCATAAATTTCTGGCACGTACTGCAATTCGCCGGAAAGTTCATGTGCGTATGGATCAAGTAAAAGTTTGGCTGGATTAAATCGTAAATTCTGTTCTGGAATCCATGGACCGTGAACTCGATAGCCATACTTTTGGCCGGGGCGAACACCAGCTAAGTAACCATGCCAAATTGGACCATTGCGATGACTCAGTGAATAACGTGATTCAACTAATTCGCCATTAACTTCATCAAATAAACAAAGCTCAACTGCATCGGCGCCAGATGTCCAGATCGCAAAATTTGTACCTTCTTCGGTGACAGTTGCACCTAGGTATCTTGGATCTGCTGGCAACATGGGGCTATCTTGCCCGATTGCTTTGGATTAAGCAGTAATTAGGATTAAATCTCGGCGAGCCAAGTTATCGGTTTCAAGAACTTCTACCGGTGAATTACTTTTCAATACCTTTAAATTGCGCCCCGTTGCCCATTTCGCTAAACCGCTCAAAAGTGGTTGGTTAATGATTTCGATTTGATCTACATCAAGTGAGATTAAAATGGTCTTGAGTGCTTTCATATTGGCGATGATTCTGCGCCCGCCAGTAAAAGGAACGCGAAGAGAAGGTAAATTAATTATTTTGCCGTGCTCAGTTTCAATAGTCGCTAATTGATAGCTGGGCACGAATGCGATGAATTCATGACCTGCGCTCTTGTAGGTCGCTGCGGACCTATGAAGTTGGTCGATCTGGGCGGTTGCAGTTGGGCCGTAGAAATTGGTGATGTGAGCGATTCTCATGGGCAGATCATGGCTAGGGGTTTTAACGGGGCAATAGCCGTAAGGTGAATTTCGAGTGACGCTTCGATGAAGAAATGTGACCTATGCC
>CAZUWN010000024.1:4474-5925 GCA_964624105.1 uncultured Candidatus Planktophila sp.
GCTTCATCAGTTTCAGTTGATCCAGCCGCAAATACAGTTTCGATTACCCGTACAACTGAAGCTGGCGTCGATGCGATTAATGCAAAGTTGCCTGCTGTGGTCAGCGTGGTCGAAAAGATTAACGAACCTCGCTATCCATCTTTCAAGGGCATCATGGCTGCGAAAAAGAAAACTATTGATAGTCGCGATCTGGCAACTGTGGGAGTTTCAGCCGAATCTGCTTGGTCTTTAGTTGCAGATTCAGCACCCCGCCCACCTCGTGCCGCTGGCGTTAAAGTCACCGATGAAGGTAATGGCGGAAATGATTTAGTTAAGTTCCTAACAGAGAAGAAATTCATATGAGCCAGATACTTATTCTTGCCGATTTTGCCGGTGATAAGTGCACAAAGACCACTGCGGAATTAGCAACTGCTGCAGCTCGTAATTCCAGTGTCACAGCGATTGTTTTAGCAGCTCCTGGTGCTGGTGCAACACTTGCTGCATCAGTTAAGCACGGGCCAATTGTCAGCGTATTAGTAGTTGAATCTGCTGATTTCGCAACACATGGTGTTGCAGCAGCAGCTGATGCGATTGCCCAAATAATTGCGCAGAAATCACCAAACGCTCTTCTGATTGCATCTCATGCTTTTGGCAAAGAGGTAGCAGGACGCGTAGCGGTAGCAACTGATTCCGGAATCATTACTGATGCGGTTGATGTTGCTGCAGATTTAACTGCAACACAATTAGTTTTTGGTGGCTCGACAACTGTGCATTCCAAAGTATCTAACGGTGTCCCGATTATTACCGTGCGCCCGAACTCAATTGAAGCCGATCTTTCGGATTCAACACCTGCAGTTGAGAATCTTGCAATCACAATTTCTGATGCGGCCAAGTTGGCAACTACAACTTCATCAACTCCACCAGTTAAAGGTGGCCGACCAGAACTTACTGAAGCTCAAGTTGTTGTCTCTGGTGGTCGCGGTACAAATGGAGATTTTTCAGCAGTTGAAGGATTCGCTGATTCGCTAGGTGCTGCAGTTGGTGCATCACGCGCAGCAACTGATGCTGGTTGGTATCCACATTCACATCAAGTTGGCCAGACTGGTAAAACAGTGAGCCCACAACTTTATGTTGCTTGCGGAATTTCCGGCGCGATTCAACACCGCGCTGGCATGCAGACCAGCAAGACCATTGCCGTAATTAATAAAGATCCTGAGGCACCAATCTTTGATTTGGCTGATTTCGGCGTAGTGGGCGACCTATTTGCGGTCCTGCCTCAAGCTACGCAAGGAGTTACTGCGCAAAAGTCCTAGACTTACCCGCATGAATAGCGTCTATCTCGACCATGCGGCAACCACGCCGATATTGGCTGATGCGCTGTCGGCATTTACTTCGCAAGCCAGCAAGTTAGGCAACCCATCTAGTTTGCATACGCAGGGTCGCGCTACCCGTAAAGATTTAGAAGATGCCCG
>CAZUWN010000024.1:6025-11547 GCA_964624105.1 uncultured Candidatus Planktophila sp.
CAAGAACGGGAAATTCGAAGTGGCACGCTAAACGCACCTGCCATCGTTGCCTTCGCTGCCGCAGTTAGCGCCAAGAGTTACGATGCAACCAATATCGCTAAGTTGCGTGATGACTTTGCCCAAAAAGTTGTGGCACAGATTCCAGATGCATTTGTAAATGGCGCTGATGTCGATCGTTTGCCCGGCATCGTAAATATCACTTTCCCACGTACTGAAAGCGACACCTTGTTGTTGTTACTAGATAGTGAGAAAGTTTCCTGCTCAACTGGTTCGGCTTGTAGCGCAGGCGTGCATAGACCAAGTCATGTTTTGATGGCTATGGGCCACGACGATATATCTGCGCAATCTTCGCTACGTTTCTCCTTTGGGCCAAGTAATACGGCAGCCGAAGTTGATTATGTGCTGTCAGTGCTGCCCGGTGTAATTCAACGTGGGAGAGCGGCGGTAGCTTCATGAAGTTAATTGCAGCCATGAGCGGTGGCGTTGATTCCGCAGTTGCTGCTGCCCGCGCAGTCGAAGCTGGTCACGATGTAATCGGTGTTCACTTAGCACTTGCGGCCAACCCTCAGAAATATCGTTCAGGTGCTCGCGGTTGCTGCACTATCGAAGATTCGCATGATGCTCGTCGTGCTGCCGATGTAATTGGAATTCCGTTTTATATCTGGGATATGGCGCAAGAGTTTCACGATGGCGTGGTTGAAAACTTCTTATCGGAATATTCAGCCGGCCGCACACCAAATCCTTGTTTGCGATGCAACGAGAAAATTAAATTTGCAGCCGTTCTAGATCGTGCGCGCGCAATGGGTTTCGATGGCGTGGTAACTGGTCACTATGCAAACACCCGAGAATCTGAAAGCGGTAAAACGCTTCACCGCGCAGTTGATCATTCAAAAGATCAGTCTTATGTATTGGCCGTGTTAACTCGCGAACAAATCAATGGTGCAATATTTCCGTTAGGAGATACTGAAAAAGTTGATATTCGCAAAGAAGCCGAAGCTCGTGGCTTAGCGGTTGCGCAAAAACCAGATAGCCACGATATTTGTTTCGTTCCTTCGGGCGATAATGCCGGTTGGTTGCACGATCGCTTAGGTAGTGAAGTTGGCCCAATCGTTGATCAAGATGGTAAAAAAATTGGCGAACACAAAGGTGCCTACACCTACACAATCGGACAACGAAAAGGTTTAGGGCTAACTGTTCCAACTGCCGATGGTTCACCTCGTTTCGTTCTCAAAATCGAACCAGTCACAAATACTGTGGTTGTTGGTTCTCGTGAAGAGTTAGCAATTTCGAAGATTTGGGGAGAGCGCGCAATCTGGTGCGGACCTGATGTAACTGATGCGAAAAAGCGTGGTTTTGTGCAGATTCGAGCGCACGGAAGCGCCCTTGATTGCACCTATTACTTCGATGGCAGCAACCTAATTGCCGAACTTGATGAACCTTTATTAGGACTGGCAACTGGGCAAGCAATGGTTATCTACGATGGCGATCGCGTAGTTGGTTCGGCCACGATCTGTCAGACCGAGTAATTGTCATGAGCAATGCTGCGCGCCATCGCATAGTCGAACTTACGGCACAGATTCGCGATCATCAGTTTCGTTATTACGTATTAGATGACCCAGCGGTAACTGATGCCGAGTTCGATAAGTTATTAAAGGAACTCGAAGCGCTAGAAGCTAAACACCCAGAACTCAAAGAGCCAGATTCACCAACTCTGCATGTTGGCGGCGGCTTTTCTACTCAATTTGAACAGCACGATCACATCGAGAAAATGATGAGTCTGGATAACGTCTTTGACCTAGATGAATTAAGTGCTTGGTTTGACCGCGTCGAGAAAGAAATTCCGAACCCACGGTACCTATGCGAACTTAAAGTAGATGGCCTGGCGATCAACCTCAAATTTGAAAACGGTCAACTAACTCGCGCCTTGACGCGCGGCAATGGCACCACGGGTGAAGATGTAACCCTAAATGTTAAAACCATTAAATCTCTGCCCCATAATTTAAGTGGCAAAAAAGTCCCAGAGTTAATTGAAGTCCGCGGTGAAGTTTTCTTTCCAATCGCTCAGTTCAACGAGATGAACGAAGCACTCGAAGAGGCAGGTAAACCAATATTTGCTAATCCACGTAATGGTGCTGCTGGGTCATTGCGTCAAAAAGATCCACGCGTAACAGCTAGTCGCCCACTTGATGTTGTTGTGCATGGTGTTGGCGCTCGAACCGGAATCGATTTTTCAGCGCAGAGTCAGGCATATGAACTACTAAAAGGTTTAGGGCTGCCAACAAGTGCTCGCTTTAAGGTCTGCTCAAACCGGGCTGAAGTAACTGATTTCATTGGCTATTACGAAGCTCATCGACACGACGTTGAGCATGAAATCGATGGCGTTGTCATTAAAGTCGATGAGATTGCATCGCAAGAGAAGCTTGGTTTCACATCGCGGGCACCTAAGTGGGCAATTGCTTTTAAGTATCCGCCCGAAGAAGTCACCACCAAATTACTTGATATTAAGGTTAGCGTCGGTCGCACCGGTCGTGTAACTCCATTTGCTTTCATGGAACCTGTCAAAGTCGCTGGTTCAACCGTTACCAATGCGACGTTGCATAATGCCCAAGAAGTTATTCGCAAAGGCATTCTGATTGGCGATACCGTAATTATTCGCAAAGCTGGCGATGTAATTCCTGAAGTTTTGGCTCCAGTTGTCGAGCGTCGCGATGGCAGCGAGCGCGCATTTGTAATGCCAACTAATTGTCCAGATTGCGGTAGCGAACTTCGCGCAATCACTGAAGGCGATATTGATATCCGTTGCCCAAATACTAGATCTTGTCCGGCCCAATTACGTGAGCGAATTTATTACATAGCTTCGCGCGCAGCTCTTGATATTGATGTCCTCGGATATGAGGCAGCAACAGCGCTGCTTTCCGAAAAGATCCTGACGGATGAAGCCGAACTATTTGATTTAACCCCAGCTAAATTAGTTAAGTCGAGTTTCTTTACTAAAAAAGATGGCCAGCAAGCAGCTAACGTAGATAAATTAATGAGTGCTCTCGAAGTTGCAAAAACCCGCCCGCTGTGGCGAACCATTGTTGCGCTTTCTATTCGCCATGTGGGGCCAACTTCTGCTCAAGCACTGGCTACCGAATTCGGTTCGCTAGAAAAATTAGCAACAGCATCAGTTGCAGAAATTGCGGCTATCGATGGCGTCGGGGCCACTATGGCTGAGGCGATTTCAGAGTGGTTTGCAGTTGATTGGCACAAGCGCATTGTCGAACGATGGACTGCCGCGGGTGTCACAGTGCATTTCGTAGATACCAATACTGCGCCACAAACCTTGGCGGGTCTGACCTTTGTCGTAACTGGCGGGCTGGAATCTTTCACCCGCGATGGCATCGCCGAAACTATTACCGCCCATGGCGGTAAAGCCTCTTCATCAGTTTCTAAGAAAACCAATTATCTTTTGGTGGGCGCCGAACCTGGTTCAAAATTGGCCAAAGCCGAAGAATTAGGCGTAACGATTATCGATGAAACAGCCTTTAAGAAACTACTAGCGGGGTCGTAGTAGGCTCAGCCCATGATTATTCGTGCATCAGAAATCGCTCGCGAACTTCCAGCGCCTCCAGCTTTCTTCGGACTTTTAGCATTTGGTGTTCTCTCTCTTCTTCTTTATTTAACACTTCGCCTCGGCAAGTAATCTAGAAAAGCTAGAGTTTGAGTCGCAGTAATCGGATTGGCCTTTATGGCGGCACTTTTGACCCAATCCATAATGGCCATCTTTATGTAATCACCGAACTACTAGAACGCGATGTAGTTGATCAGATTATTTTGGTTCCAGCCGGCGATCCGTGGTTGCGCGAGAACGCACCAATTGCTTCAGGTGAAGATCGATTAAAGATGTGTCAGTTAGCAGTTACCGAACTTGATTTAGGCGATGAAGTTTTAGTAAATAGCATTGAAATTCGGCGCAGCGGCCCGAGCTATACGATTGATACCGTTGAAGCGTTAAAGGCAACTTATCCAAACGACAAAATCGTTTTGATTCTTGGCACCGATGCTCACGCAACTATCGATCAGTGGCACCGCAGCGATGAGCTAAAGAAGTTAGTCGAAGTTTTAGTAATAGATCGTCCCGACTTTCCAGGGGCACCAACTCTGGATATCGATGCTTTAAATATTTCAGCAACCGAAGTTCGCGCTGGAGATTTTGATCTGCTGCCACCTGCAGTAGTTACCTATATAAAGGAACGTGGCCTCTATGCCAGCAAGTGAGTCAGTCAAAGCGTTAACCCAGATCGCAGCGCAAGCAGCGGCTGATAAATTCGGTACCGACATGGTTGCCATCGATTTATCTGATCAATTAGTTTTAAGCGAAGTTTTCTTGATCGTTACTGGTCAAAATGTTCGCCAAGTAGATGCCATTGCTGACTTTGTTGAAGAAAAGTTACGCCAAGTGGGAGATAAGCCAGTTCGACGCGAAGGTGGCGAAGAATGGATTCTGCTTGATTACTCAGATTTAGTTGTGCACATTCAAAGCGCTGATCTGCGCCGTTACTACATGCTTGATCGGCTCTGGAATGATTGCCCAACAATTAAGTTAGATGTTCGAATTCCGATTGATGAGAAATAATTAATTCACATGGCTAATCGAGTTTTACTTTGGCGGCATGGCCAGACTGATTGGAATACCGTAAATCGGTTCCAGGGTCATTCTGATATTCCGCTAAATGCAGTGGGGCAATATCAGGCCAAGCATGCAGCAAGTATTTTGGTCGGAATGCAGCCAACTAAAATTATCTCAAGTGATCTATCGCGTGCTCGTGATACTGCGCAAGCACTTGGCGATCTGACAAACCTAAAAGTTAATATTGATATTGATTTGCGCGAGACCAATGGTGGTCTCTGGGAAGGAAAAACTGGCGCTGAAAATCGTGCCGAAGATTTACAGAACTTTGTTCGCTGGATTGATGGCGAAGATAATCCAGCCGGAACTACTGGTGAAAAACGAAGCGATGTTGCTAATCGCGCAGTAAGTGCAATCAAACGAGCACTGGGTGATTTAGATAATCAATTATTAGTAGTCACTACTCACGGCGGTACTGCGCGTTGTGTTCTGGGTTCTTTACTTAATTTGCCGATGGCTAATTGGGGTGCTGTAGGTGGGCTATCTAATGCATCTTGGTCAATTTTGCAGACAAATCCACGAGGCTGGCATTTAGTTGAACATAATGCTGGGTCAATTCCGGAAATAATACTTGGCGAGGAAAGCGGAGCGATCTCGCCCGAGTAACTAGCGGCGAAGAATCTGGAGCGATCTCGCCTGAATAAATAAGGTAGGGTCTGCTTCTCAAAGAAATTCGGGGCTGTGGCGCAGCTGGTAGCGCACCTGCATGGCATGCAGGGGGTCAGGGGTTCAAATCCCCTCAGCTCCACGTGAGTTCTATTCCGACAATTCCCCAAGGCTGGAATACCAAAAATATCGGCGACCTTTCTGGTAAAAAATTCTTAATTACAGGTGGCACATCGGGCATTGG
>CAZUWN010000025.1:0-10976 GCA_964624105.1 uncultured Candidatus Planktophila sp.
CTCAGCAATTGTTACGCCATCTCTAATAATCGAAGCAGAAATTTCCACGTTTGCATCGATAGTTACGTTGTTACCGATGGCACTTGCGCCACTAATTTTCGCGCTAGAAGATATTTTTGAGTTCTCGCCAATAATAAATTCGCGTGCACCAACATAATCTTGCGAACCTTTGAGCAAAGCTTTTGGCGTTCCCATATCTAACCAATACGAATTATCTACGAAAGCTTGCACCACTCTGCCGCGCTTTAACAACTCTGGAAATACTTCGCGTTCAACGCTAACAACTTTTCCTAATTCAATTTCCCTGATTACTTGCGGGCTAAAAACATAGCAGCCGGCATTAATCGTATTTGTAATTGGGTTCTCCATTTTTTCGAGGAAGTCAGTGACTCGGCCACTTTCATCAAATGGCACACAACCATATGGGCGAGCATCTTCAACACTAACCAGGTGCAAGGTAGCTGCCGCTGAAGAACTTTGATGTAAATCTATTTGCGCAGCTAAATCATGTCGGCTTAGTACGTCGCCATTAAAGACCACGATCGGTTCATTCTCGGAAATTTCGGAGAGAATTAACTCAGCGGCATTTCGAATTGCACCGCCAGTTCCGAGTGGTTCGCTTTCTAATGCGTACTTAAGTTCTATCCCCCACTTAGCGCCATCGCCAAAATAGGGCGTAAAAGTTTCAGCCAAATAAGCAGTTGCTAGCACTACTTTGGTGATGCCGGCAGCTTTTGCTGCCAGTAATTGATGCTCAGTTACTGGCAAATTTGCAATAGGTAACATCGGTTTAGGAGTTTTATTTGTAAGTGGCAGTAGCCGAGTACCAAAACCACCAACTAGCAGAATCCCGACAGTCATCGCTAAACCTGTGCAGCCGCAGTAATACGTGCTGCAGCATCTGCTATCTGTAGATCAGAGGCCGTCATGGCAATGCGAATATGCGATTGCCCGAGCGGGCCATAGAAATTTCCGGGTGTGGCCAGAATTCCTAAGTTAGCCAACCAAGAGACGGAGTCCCAATCGCTCTCTTCGCGAGTACACCAGATATAAAGACCGGCGTTCGAAAATTCGATTTCAAAGCCAGCTGCTTTAAGGGCTGGTGCTAATTTTGCCCGACGGGCGTTATAGCGTGCCCGCTGTTCGGCAACATGTGCTTCATCGCTCAGTGCAACTGTCATAGCTTTTTGGATTGGTAGCGGCACCATCATGCCTGCGTGCTTGCGGACTTCGCGGATGCGGGCAATTAATTCTTTATCGCCAATCAAGAATGCGCCACGGTAACCAGCCATCGAAGATCTCTTTGATAGCGAATGGACCGCCAGAATATTGTGGTTGTCACCGTTGGTGTATTGCAAAATCGAAGTAGGGGCCTCGGTGTCACCAAATTCTAAATAACACTCATCAGAGACCAAGATTGAATTATTCGCACGAGCCCATTCAATGGCAGCTAAATATTCTTGATCGCTATGAACCCGACCAGTTGGATTAGCTGGTGAATTAACCCAAGTTAAATCAGCTGGTGGCCAGTGTTCTGGGCTGATGGCAACTGCGGCCTCGCTGGCACCTGCCAAGATCGCGCCGACTCGATAAGTTGGATAAGCAATCTCTGGAAAGTTAACCGACTTTGATTGCAAAAGCGTAGGCAACCACGCGACTAATTCTTTAGAACCAATTAGCGGCAGGACATCAAAATCACCAGTTGCTTTTAATTTATTTTTTGCCCAATTAGTAATCGCAGCGCGCAGTTCTGGAGTACCAGCAGTTACTGGATAGCTGGGCGAGTTTGAACTTTCGCGCAGAACTTCTTGAATGAATTCTGGCGTCGCATCTACCGGCGTACCTTGAGATAAATCGATGATGCCACCTGGGTGCGCTCGTGCAATTTCACCATAAGGAGCAAGTGCATCCCATGGGAAATCTGGCAGCTTCAGTTGAGAACTTTTCTATTCAGGCTTTGCTGGCATAGCTACCACTGTGGCGTGATCAGTATTTGTCTGGCCAACTTTGCTGGCACCACCAGGGGAACCAATCTCGATGAAGAACTCAGTGTTGACCTTGCCGAACTCTTGCCACTTCGCAGGAACATCATCTTCATAATAGATAGCTTCAACTGGGCAAACTGGTTCGCAAGCGCCGCAGTCAACGCACTCATCAGGTTGGATATAAAGCATGCGAGAACCTTCGTAGATGCAATCAACCGGGCATTCTTCGATGCAAGACTTATCTTTAACATCAACACAAGGTTCGGCAATAATGTACGTCACGAAAAATCCTCCATCTGGGTAGCTACTGCGGTGAATTGTAATACCTACTGAGGTTTGAGGTGCCTTTTAACAACCGCGGTTCCACTGGCACCTTTTGGAGAGGCGTTTTTTGGATAGACGATTATCGTTAAGCCATGGAAACCCAGCCGCTCCCGCTTGAGCGCATTGGTCAACGGTTTTCGATTAGGTTGCATGACCCGGCTGGTGGATATCGAGATGTTGTAGGTCACTTAAAAAGTGCGACCAGCTTGATTAATCGCAAGGGCCAGGAAATTTCCTTTGATCCAAAACAGATCTTCGTTTGGCGCGAAATAGTCGAACGCTCGAACTTGGCCGGTAAAGGTGCTCCCCTGACTCTTCGAGTCCTTGAGTTAGATCAAATCTGCAATCTAACTTGGCCAGCTACTGAGGAATTGGATAACTCTGGTTGGCTTATGCGCGCAGCTGATGGTGTAACTAACCGCGCTAATTCGGTTCTACCACTTGTCGCAAGCCTAGAAGCCGGAGCGCTAAAAGATTTTGCCGAAAAGCTTAGCGCGGCCCAAGAGTTTTATAATAAAAGAAAATTGCCTACGATTTTTCAAGTGGCACTTCCTACTTGGCAAGTTCTATCCGAAAAATTACGATCAATTGGCGCAGTTGAAACAATTCATGGCAACACTATGGTGACTGACTTAACCTCGTCAAAACAAATTGTTCCAACCGGATTTGAAATTTTGCAGTCTGATCAATTCAGTAATGAGTGGTTGGCAGTACAGCCAACTCCGGGAATCGAAAAGATTTTATCTGGATGCGCTGCAACGTATTTAACGATGGTTAAAAATGGTCAAGCGATTGCCACTTGTCGTATTGCGCTAGCAAAAGGTTGGTCTTCATTAACTCGAGTCTATGTTCACCAGGATTTTCGTGGGCAAGGTTTAGGAAAAGCTATTGTGGCCGCGGCCCTTGAAGCCAGCTACGAGCAAGGTGCAACAAAGGCGCTGCTGCAAGTTGAAGCAAGTAATGCCATCGCTATTGGAGTTTATGAATCTTTAGGTTTCAATTTTCATCATGAGTACTCTTATTTGGAATTGAAGTAAAATGCTTAAAATTTATGACACTCAAAGTCGCGCCACAAAAGAAGTAGTTAGCACTACTGATGAAGTCACAATTTATTGCTGTGGCCCCACTGTCTATCGTGATGCGCACGTTGGAAATTTACGAACATTTCTCTTATCTGACTTGATTCGCAGAACTCTAGAGGTGCAGGGCAAGACCGTTAATTTGGTGCAGAACATCACTGATGTTGGGCATATGGCTGAAGATGTAAACCCGCAGGACAAGATGCTTGCTCAAGCGAAACTAGAGGCGATTGATCCATTTGAAATCGCTCGCAAATATGAAGCAAATTTTCACACTGATCTAGCCCTGCTAAATATCAAACCAGCTCGAAGCTACCCGCGTGCTAGTGAGTCAATTGAATTAATGCATAAATTAATTGCCAAGTTAATCGAACTTAACCATGCTTACGTTGGTTCTGATGGTTCGGTTTATTTTGCGGCTGAAAGTTTCGCCAGCTACGGCGCAATTAGTGGTAACCGCTTAAAAGATTTAAAGCCGGGCCATCGCTACGAATACACAGATGAAGGTGGCAAACGTTTCCATGCCGATTGGGCACTTTGGAAAGCAGCTGGCGAGCGCACCGAGATGGTTTGGGACTCTCCCTGGGGAAGTGGCTTTCCTGGTTGGCATATCGAGTGTTCAGCCATGTCACTTGATTTACTCGGCGATGAAATTGATATTCACGTAGGCGGAATTGATCTTCGTTTCCCGCACCATGAAAATGAACGCGCCCAGACTAATTCAATTACCGAAACAGAGTCGGTAAAACTTTGGGTGCATGGTGAGCATTTACTTTTTGAAGGCCGCAAGATGGCCAAAAGCAGCGGAAATGTGGTGTTGCTTAAAGATCTTGTCGAAAGAGGATACGACCCGCTCTCGCTTAGATTTTGTTTGCTAGAAAATCGATACCGCTCTCAAATGGACTTAACTTGGGATTCAATAGCGGCGGCCAATGCAACGCTAAAGAGATGGCGACGTAGTGGTTTCGGGAAAGCAGTCAATTACGGACCAGATCTACCGACTATCGAAGCTTTAAACAATGATTTAGATACACCGCGAGTAATGCAGCGTTTGCGTAGCGTTGAAAAAGATTCGAATTTATCTGATGCGCAAAAAGCTGCGATATTCACTTTTGCAGACCAAGTTTTAGCTCTTGATTTAGGGCGAGATCTAATCGTGCCTGAACTCCCTGCTGAGTCAGCGCAATTATTGGCAGACCGCGAAGTTGCGCGAAGTACTAAGAATTGGAGCGAAAGTGATCGCTTGCGAATTGAGTTAGAAAGCGCTGGTCTAGTAATTAACGACACTGCCGATGGGCAGGAATGGGATTTGCGTTAAATTGGTAATAAAATTGCGAGTACCAAGGCAAAAGTTCCCAGCAGAATAAGTAGTGAGCCCGCTAAGTCACCTTGAATTAACAACTCGCCACCAACTCCCAGAGTTGCACCTTGAACCACTACAACTAACCAAGCACTGGCTGCGAGAACTTTGTATTTTCGTAATCGACAAGTTCGTCCGACCGCCCAGATACCTACAATGGTTGCAACTAAACTGAGTATTAAGCCAAATGGAAATAGTAATAAGTGCAGCAAGGTGGCACTTGCGCCAAGTAGGGCACCTATTAAAGCGGCATAAAAAAACTTCATCAGTTACAAAACTATTCCAGCGAATAGATCTGTTTCGCGGCCATCACTATTAAATGGTTCGTGAGCATCGCCTTTAACTAGCGAGTAGTACTCATGACCCCAAACCTGCAGTCCTAACTGGTTTGATAGGGCGAAGAATGGGCCGTCTAGCTCAATTTGAGTTGCATGCGCTGCCATCGCTGCCATTTTCGCATCGACGTAGTTATTTGCATCTACTGCTGCGGTTACTAATTCGTCAGCTTTGGCAAAAGGCAGATCGTCAACGCTTTCGGCACCAAAGAAAGAGGAACCAACTTCTTTCATGGCAGCAATGCCATTAGCCAATACCGACTTAGGTGTGGCATTCCAATAAATTTTAGAAATTTGCCAGTCAGTTGCTAGCTCAGCGGCTCGCATTGCGACTTTGTGAGCTTGAATATGGTCTGGATGACCGTATCCACCAATTTCATCGTAGGTAATCAAGATATGTGGTTTTACCTCATGAATTATTTCCACTAATAACTTTGCGGCTAAATCAAGATCGGCCTGCCAGAAACACTCTGGGCGATTATTTGGTTCGGTGCCCATCATGCCGCTGTCACGGAACTTAATTTTGTCATCGCCTAAGAATCGGTGATCGGTAATGCCAAGTGCTTTCATAGCAGCTGCTAATTCGAGGACCCGATGATCACCCAATTGATCAGT
Organism: uncultured Candidatus Planktophila sp.; assembly: GCA_964624105.1. Classification (GTDB taxonomy): domain Bacteria; phylum Actinomycetota; class Actinomycetes; order Nanopelagicales; family Nanopelagicaceae; genus Planktophila. The sequence continues at coordinate 5,699 of CAZUWN010000025.1, forward strand.
AGCGTGCGCCGCGAAATGTGCTAATTCTGGAACTAAAACTTCGCCCTCTTCGCCACGAGTACAAGTAACTAAAGTTACTTCTGCGCCTAGGGCTGCATACATGGCCATGGTTGCACCATTGTTAATGGTTTCATCATCTGGGTGTGCGTGAACTAGAAGTGCGCGGTAACCCTGATATGACTCATTCATTAATAAACCGGCAGTGAGGTATCGATTTGTTTAGCCCAAGCGAGAACGCCGCCGCTCACATGTGTGGCATCAGCAAAGCCAGCGCCTTTCAAAATAGCTAAGCACTCAGCTGATCTCACGCCAGACTTACAGTGCAAAATAATCGGCTTATCTTGCGGCAGATTAGTTAGCGCTGTGCCATCTAGGAAACCTTGCTTCGGAATTAAAGTGGATCCTGGAATTCGCACTATCTCGAATTCACTTGGCTCGCGCACATCAATTAAGAAGAAATTCTCGCTCTTATCTATCTTGCTCTTTAACTCAGAGACCGAGATGGTCGAGTCCTTAACTGCAACTTCAGCCGCATCAGATAGAGACCCACAGAACGCTTCGTAATCTGGCAAAAGCGCAGTCTGCGTTGGGTGCTCTGAACAAATTGGGCAGTTCGGATCTTTGCGTACTTTGATTTTGCGATAACTCATTTCGAGTCCGTCATAAATCATCAATGAACCAATTAGCGGTTCGCCAATTCCGGTAATAACTTTAATTGCCTCAGTGGTTTGAATTGAACCAATTGATGCACAGAGCACTCCAAGTACGCCACCTTCGGCACAACTTGGAACCATTCCGGGTGGTGGTGGTTCTGGATATAAGCAGCGGTAGCAAGGACCATATTCGGCCCAGAAGACACTGGCTTGCCCATCAAAACGATAAATAGAACCCCACACATAAGGTTTCTTTAAAAGAACACAAGCATCGTTTACCAAATAGCGAGTGGCGAAATTATCAGTGCCATCAACGATGATGTCGTACTGTGCAAAGATCTCCATAACATTTGAAGTATCTAGTCGAGTTTCATGCAGAACTACATTCACATATGGGTTGATTTCCGCAATTTTTTCTTGCGCGCTTTTTGCTTTGCTCTTACCAATATCTGATTGGCCATGAATAATTTGGCGTTGTAAATTCGATTCATCGACTGTGTCGAACTCGGCTATTCCAATTGTTCCCACACCTGCAGCAGCTAGATACATAATCGCTGGTGAACCTAAACCACCGGCTCCAACGCAGAGAACTTTGGCATTCATTAATCGCGCTTGGCCTGCCATTGCAAGATCCGGAATGATTAAGTGGCGGCTATAGCGACGAACTTCATCGACAGTTAGCGCACGGCCAGGTTCAACTAATGGTGGAATCTTCATCTCTATCGCCTTTTTACTGCTCAATTGGTAAACCGATTACGGGGTTATTCTGCCGTAGAACGACGCTCGGTTGCTAATTGCAATACGTTCGCGAAAAACATGAGAGGTGTAATTTCCTAGATTTGCCTCTAGCATTGGCTAAATGAGCACAACAGATGCACGTGATAACAAGCCGCGTTTACCTCGCGACGAGCGCAGAGCACTTTTGCTTTCCGCCGCCCTTGAAGTCTTTACTGCCGCGGGTTACCACAGCGCTGCGATGGATGAAATTGCCGACCGAGCTGGCGTAAGCAAGCCCGTTCTCTATCAGCATTTTCCATCAAAGCTAGAACTTTATTTAGCGGTACTAGATTTACATATCGACTCACTGGTTTTCCAGATTCAACGATCAATTGCAGCGAACACTGAAAATGCTGACCGCGTTCGCGCAACCGTAGATGCTTATTTTGATTTTATTGAAAGTGAAGGCGAAGCATTCCGCTTGCTCTTTGAAAGTGATATGAATGTCGAGCCTGCCGTACATGAGCGATTAAATCGCATGACTTATGACTGCGCCGCTGCAATTAGCGCTGTGATCTCAATTGAGACTGGTTTGCCACAAGAGGCATCAATGCTGCTTGGAGTTTCACTTATTGGATCAATTCAAGTAGGTGCGCGACATTGGCTTGATCGAGATAGCAAGTTATCGCGGGAACAAGCGGCTCGTTTAATCGAAAGTTTGATGTGGCGTGGGGTCTCAGGTTTCCCGTTAGGCAACAACTGAAGTAATCCCGTAGGATTGCCCCATGGCTACAAAGAAAACTGAAACTGTCCAAAAATCAGAGGTCCGCATTGCGGTCGCAAATGTAAGTAGCGACCTTGCTTTTGAGAGCCCTGCTACCCCAGCTGAAATCTCAGCTGCTGTTAGCGCAGCAATTAGCACTGGAACTCCCCTGGTATTAAAAGATGTCCGCGGCCGCACCATCATGGTGCCAGCTGATCGAATTGGTTTTGTAGAAATTGGCGAACAAACCGAGCGACGCGTCGGTTTCGGCTCCCTCTAACGTGTCTATAACTTTCGCTGATCTACCGTTACGTAAATCAACAATTGATGCGCTAAACGCGCATGGTTTTACTTCACCATTTCCGATTCAAGAAGCAGTTCTTCCAATCGCGCTCTCCGATGGCGATGTTATCGGCCAAGCTAAAACTGGTACCGGCAAAACTTTAGGTTTCGGTATTCCAATTATTGAGCGCATCATCGCACCCCTTGATTCAGAATGGGATGCCCTTGAATTTAAAGGTCAACCACAAGCACTGGTTGTTGTGCCAACTCGTGAACTTTGCGTACAAGTAACGAAAGATATTGCTGAATTAGTTGGCAATCGCGGAATTCGGGTTCTTGCTGTTTACGGTGGCCGCGCATTTGAACCACAGATCGAAGCTCTTGAACAGGGAGTTGAAATTGTGGTCGGAACTCCCGGTCGACTCCTTGATTTATATCGCCAAGGTCAACTAAAGCTTAAGAATGTTTCTCGGTTAGTTCTAGATGAAGCAGATGAAATGTTAGATCTGGGCTTCTTGCCAGATGTTGAAAAAATCTTTACCAGCACTCCTAATCGTCAGCAAACTATGTTGTTCTCAGCAACTATGCCTGGCGACATCATCGCTCTTGCTCGCCGCTTCATGAATCAGCCAGTACATATTCGTACGCAAGATAATGAAGATGAAGGCGCCGTAGTTTCCAAGATCGAACAACATGTTGTACGCGCGCACGCTCTAGATAAAATTGAAATGTTAGCTCGCATTCTGCAATCTGAAGGTCGCGGACCGACGATTGTCTTCTGTCGCACCAAGCGCACTTGTCAGAAAACTGCCGATGATTTGTTAGAGCGTGGATTTAGATCAGACACTATTCATGGTGATCTTGGTCAAGGCGCTCGCGAAAAAGCACTTAATGACTTTAAGGCCGGCAAATCTGATGTATTAGTTGCAACCGATGTTGCTGCTCGCGGAATTGATATCGACGGAATTACCCACGTGGTTAATTACCAATGCCCCGAAGATGAGAAAACCTACGTGCACCGCATTGGCCGCACGGCTCGCGCTGGCGCACATGGTATTTCAGTTACCTTTGTTGACTGGGATGAACTCGCTCGTTGGAAAATGATTGACACTGCACTCAATCTAAATCTAGGCGAACCTGAAGAAACTTACTCTTCCTCTGATTCGCTATTTACTAAATTTAAGATTCCAGCTGGCTCAACTGGCCGCATGAATGTGGCTAAGAAAATAGCCCCAGTTAAGAGTTCCTCGGCTGCGGAAAGGCCAAAAACTAAGAGCGCGCCAGTGGCCGAGAAGCCAAAAACAGAGCGCGTAAAGCGTGATCGAGTTCGTACTAAGCGAATCGCTGACTAAAAAATCTTAAGTTCTTCTAAGATCGAATAAGTCGCATCACGGTATTGCTGGGCCACATTACAATTTTTATCATCAGTTAAGACGCTTACTTGTTTAGCTTCAGCTGCCAAAACCTCATCTGCTATGGAAATTTCACCATCAATTAAACTTAATTCGGCGGCGATCAATTTGGCTAACTCCGAATTATTCTCGGCAAAATATGGCAGAGCTTTAAATGGCGCAGAAGTAATTTTCATAACTGCTAAAGCTCCCCTTAGGGAATGAATACTTTCTCGCACTGGTGAAATAACCAATTGCGCAGCCTTCAAAACCTCTTCTAACTCAGCCGTGAACAGCGGTGCTGAATCAATTAAGAGTAAATCGTATTTTTCGGGAATCTCCGAGATTAAGGTAGCTAACGAATCAGTTGCAGTATGTGGTCGTAGATCAAAGCGTTCGGTGCAATTAATTACATTTTCGCGGGTTCGTTCGTGGCCAAGTTTGAAAGTTAGCGCACCTGATGAATCTAAATCAATTACTAAAGCTTTCTTGCCAAATTCCGCGCAAGCCACCGCCAATGCGTGGGTCAAAGTTGTTTTACCCACTCCACCAGCGAAACTAGCTAATACAACTATTGGAGTACTCATGCTGCGTTTACTCCCCAACGAATTTTGGCTTCAATTAAAACAGGCGGTAACAAGCCATCGAAAGGCAGTACCAGCAAACTCTTGCGCAGTGCTGTCATGGCGATATCAGTTGCAATCCCTTGTCCTGGCAGAGTTGGCCAGCCATAAAGCGAGCAAGCCCAGTTAGGTAAAGCGGCGCCAGCTAATGCGGCAACCGCAGCCCAGGCCGGAGCTGCCGGTGTTGCAAATCGAACTGCAGTTGGTAGCGGCGGAATCGTTAAAAATAAAGCTGCACGTTTGGCATCATCGCTGGCACTTAACTCTGGTGAGATATCAATAAAGTATTTCTTCATTTCAGCCACAGATTTAGGAACCATAGATTCATCAATACCTACCGCCTGCGCAAAAAGCACCATTTCGGCAACATATTGATCTTGTTCAGCTTTAGATAAGGTGAGTCCGGATCTAACCGCTACATCTAAAAATGAATCGATCATTGACATGTGAACCCAGAGCAAAAGTTTTGGATCATCTAGACCAAGGTGTGCATGAATTTTACGCACTCGAGCAGTCAGCGCATTTGCCTCTGCTGGAGTTCCAAAAGTAACCACTGTTACATAATCGCCAGTGCGCTGCAAACGGCCCCACGCATCTTCGCGAAAATTAGAATGCTCAGCAACACCGGCCATGGCTTCTGGGTGAAGTGCTTGCTGAAAAAGCGCACGGATCCCACCAATTAACATGGCTGGATCAGAATGAATCTTCCAGGTAATTGATGAAGGTGCGAATAAACCTAACTCGACGCTACTCATTGCGCTATGAAAGCTCTAATCGCGTCAACCAACATCTGGACCGAAATCGCAGCTAGTAAGAGACCGGCTATGCGCGCTACTAGATTTACGCCTG
>CAZUWN010000026.1:0-10471 GCA_964624105.1 uncultured Candidatus Planktophila sp.
TGATGAAGAAGAAAGTTTATTTGCATGTCGGCTTTCACAAGACCGGCACAACTGCCATTCAAGAATCACTTTTTTCTCACTCTGATCAACTTAGAAACTTAGGTATTAATTACGCAACCAAAAAAGGAAAAGCAAACCATCGAGAAGCATGGGCGCTAAGTGAAAGATACTGGGGTTGGAAAAAACGTGGTGGCGAGAAGACTTCGATAGTTGAATGGCAGAAAAGAGTTAAAAATCTTAAGGCTCAAAAGATTGATTCAGTGATTAGTAGCGAATTTTTCAGTGAAATAAATGATGATCAACTTAATTTAATGGCTAATGATTTAAAAGGTTTTGATGTCGAAGTAATCTTTACGATTCGGCCCCTAGCTAAATTATTAGGTTCTTCTTACCAGCAGTATTTGAAATATGGAATCAAGGCTTCTTATGAAGAATGGTTAGAAGATATTTTCCATAATTCTGAGAAACCAAAATTCACACCTACATTCTGGAAGCGACACCGACATGAAGAAGTAATATCTCGTTGGGCCAAAGCTTTCGGAAATCAAAAGATTCATTTAGTGGTAGTTGATGAGTCAGAGCCCGACTTACTTTACGACTCTTTCAATAAGATTTTGAAGTTACCAGCTGGAACTCTCAAAGAAGTTAAAGGCCTAGGTTCTAATAGATCTTTAAATTACCCGGAGATAGCTCTTTTATTAGCCATAAACAAGGCTTTTCCTAAAGACCGGGCCTGGAGTGACTATGAAGTATTTATCCGTGAAGGTTCAATCAGACATCTCACTAACCAGATTCAACTTGCCGGCCTGGGCACAAAATTGCTCACTCCACAGTGGGCAGTGGATGAAGCAGCAAAACTTAGCTCTAACAGTATTGCCAAAATAAATGATCTCGGAATCATAATTTATGGTGACTTGAGCAAGTTAAACAGCACTTCGATTCCGATTGGAGTTAACAGTGAAATCTCGGAAATTCCAATAGATATTGCGGTCAATGCTTTATTGGCTTTTGATAAGACGAAAGTAATTAACAAGTACTCGACTAAAGAAATCTTTAATGAAGCAATAAAGCGTTTAAAGCGGATTGTTAGGAAATTTTTAAAGCTTACTTAAGTCCCTTATTGGCTCTGTCTAGATCGTCTTGGAAATCAACTTCGACTGCGAAGAGATCAGAAATGTCGATTGGCTCCATTTGCAGACCATGCTTTTCAATTGCTAACTCAAGTCCACGCTCGAAATAATCTTGCTCTCCACATGCGTCTAACTGGGTAATTACATCAGCTTTCTCACGGCTAGAAATAAAGTTGATCCCGACTGCTTCGCCCAACGCACCTTTAACGGTTTTAGATAGTTCCTTAATGTATCCCTGTGCATCTACTGTGTACTTAACTTCTTCATCAGCAGTAGCAGAGGTATTGACGCAAACAAAAGATTTATCAGCAGCAATGCGGTCAGCTACTCGCTCAAGAACTTTATGATCAAAAACCACGTCGCCGTTTAGCCAAAGAACACCACTTTCTTGGCTAGCACGAAGTGCACGCAAAAGACTCTTCGAGGTATTGGTTTGATCGTAGATCTCGTTGTATACGAAAGAGGCAGTTGGGTGAGCTTCCATGATCATTTCGAGTTTAAAGCCAACAACAACGGTTACGCGCGCTTTATCGCCAAAAACAGTCTGCACATTTTCCATTTGTTGCTGCATAATCGAGCGACCATCAGAAAGTTGCGTCAAAGGCTTTGGCCAAGGCTTACCTAAACGAGTGCCCATGCCTGCGGCCAGGATTACAACTTGAATCGCCATTTTTACCTCTTCTTGTAAAGCGAGATAGTCTTAATTTCATCTCTCAACACGATAGATTACAGGTTGTGAGCGTAAATCTTCGGACTCTTGTCGTTAATAAGAGCACAAAGATCTCGGAAATCATTGAAATCTTTAGCGAAAGCAACACCGATCTCTTATTGGTCGATGAAAATGCAATTATCACCAAGCCCCACTTGGAACTTCTAACTGATTACCCGCGTTCAACAACAACAGCACTTGTCGCACCAATCTTCCATGGCGATGTTCGGGTTACCGGTGATCGAGTGGCTGGGGCTAGCTCGAAGTTTCATAACCTAGAAGATGGAAATAACACCTTTGTTGGAATTTTACGGTTATCACAGAATCAACGAGAAGCGATAGTCACAACTTTAACTGAGGTAAAAAACAGTGAAGCTTATGGTGAGGCCATTGATTTAGTTTTGGTAGCGCTAGTTCGTGCAGCGATATTTGTTTCACCAGCTTCGCTAACAGGTGCACCATATATTCGAAGTGCAGATGAAAGCGCAAAAGCTAAAGTTCAAGAGGAAATAAATGGTTTAAATATTGCACGTTTGCGCTTAAAGATGGCCAACCGTGCAAATGATGGTTTCTTCTCGGTATTTGTTTTGCGTAAGTTCTCTAAGTTATTTACTTGGGCTGCGGTGCGCCTCAAGATGACACCAAATCAAGTTACGTTGATTTCATTCGCAATTGGTTTGCTTTCGGCATATGAATTTAGCCGCGGAACTTTTTGGACAATATTTACCGGTGCAATTTTGCTACAGCTCAGCATTATTATTGACTGTGTTGATGGCGAACTAGCTCGATACACCCGCCAATTTTCAGCACTTGGCGCCTGGCTTGATGCCATCACTGATCGCATCAAGGAATACCTAGTCTTCTTTGCTCTGGCATATGGCGCAGCAAAAAACGGCAGGGACCTTTGGATACCGGCCATGTTTATGATGGTCTTCCAAACCTTTCGTCACCTCTCTGATTACAACTTTGCGCGTATTAATAAGGTGCGCAGTACAAACCTGCCTATCATTGACTTTAATCAAGCATCCGATGGGTTCATACCTGTCGATAAAGTTAAGAAATCTAGAATTGAATATTGGGCTAAGAAAGCACTTCAGTTCCCAATTGGCGAACGTTGGTTAGTAATTAGCGTTGCGTCCATTATCGGCGGAGCCGCTTTTACCTTCACAGTAATGCCAATTTTGGCGCTTATCTCAATCGTTTTGATATTCCGCTCGCGAGTCAGTAAATCTCGAACCTGGCCAAAGCTGCGCGTGAATAAGAACTTAATTGATGACCAACTAGATTTCTTCAAGAATGAAAATTCTTCTAATCGTTTTGATTGGCTAGAACCATCAATCTTGCGCGCTCTTGAAGGTGCCATCTTTATTTGGGCAGTTGTGGCAACAGACTTAAATCGACCAGCTGCCTTCTTATTGCTATTTGCCATTCTTTTTGGCCATTATGACAATATGTATCGTGCTCTTCAAGGTGAACATAAACCAAAGTGGTTAGCCATCGCTGGTGGATTTATCCTAGGCCGAGTCACTCTCCTTGGAATATTCTTAGTACTCGGTTGGTCCATCGTTCCGCTAGTTTGGTATTTTGGTCTGCTCTTCTTTGTAATTTCATCTATCCAGTGGATAGCCGGACATAAAGCGCGGGGTAATTAAATGCAAGCTCGTCCAGCACGTCCAACCATTGCGCAAATTCGTGAAATATCGCAACCACCCTCAGTCACTGGTCGATCAAATGCCGAACACTGGATTGCAGACCTCTACCTTCGTAAAATTTCGCCATATGTAACTCGAATTCTGCTGCGCACCCCAATCACTGCAAATGGCGTTACTTGGCTAATGATTTTGGTGGGCGCTTCAATTGGCCCAGCTTTATTGATTCAAGGTTGGATTGGAGTCGCGTTAGCTTTACTTTTGAGTCATAAACAAATGTTGATTGATTGCTGTGATGGCGAAGTCGCTAGATGGCGCGACACCAAGTCGCCAATGGGAATTTTTCTCGACAAGCTGGGCCACTACGGTGCCGAAAGTTTGATTCCAATCTGTTTCGGCCTGAGATTGGCAGACTGGCCAAATCAACCAATAACTTCAAGCATTTATCCATACCTAGGTGCGTTGCTTGCAGTTCTAATCATTATTAATAAAGCACTTAATGATGCGGTACATGTGGCACGTGCATTCTCTGGATTGCCAAAACTTGAAGATGCCAAAGGTGTTAATTTGCCTCGCAAAGGATTACTTCGTTTAGCTCGTAAAGCCTTCAATTTCCTGCCCGCACATCGAATCTTCCATTCAGTTGAATTCACCATGTATGTCGCAATCTTTGGCAGTTTTGCCATTTCACTGCAAATTGCTTTGATTATTGCGCTATTCGTAACTGTCGGCCATATTTTGGCGATCACAACGTCTGCCAAGCTGCGTAATAACTAGCCACATACGATAAATTTGCCCTCTAACTAGGCTGCAGAAGAGGAAAATTAACGATGAAAGTTATCTTGTGGAACTTGCGCAAGAGCTTGCTCGAATTATTTCCTAATAACAAACTTAGATTGATTCTAATCAGCCTTTCATTATTAGCCGCTTCTATTTCAGTTTCAGAGCTTTTAGTCGCAAAATTCTTTACTGAAATTATTTTGCATGAGGGCGAACTTTCTAGAACAGAGCTAATAATCTTTGTAGTTTCGTTCTTTTTATTTTATGGAATAACTCGCGCGGGTCAATTTTTTCAACGCATTTACCGGTTAAGAGTTTTTGAGAAAGCATTCAAGGCTAGTGATAGCGAGATTACTAATTTTCAAGATAATTGGCGCTGGTCCTTAGCAATTGAGTTAACTAACATTCTGGCAACTTTGACTCAATTAGGTGTAGTCGTTTTATTCTTCATCTACTTTAACCCAGTATTTGGCTTAGTGGATCTGATAATTGTACTGATAGTTCTTCAGTTAGTCGGTCGTATATTTGCTAAACAAATCAAAGAACAGCGAAACTTTGCAAATGCTCGCAAGCTGAAAAAGAAAGTTTCACCAGCTGACAAATTTAGAACCCGAATTAAATCTGGCGAGGTAGGAATCTTATATTCAGGCGTTGCAATGATTGTTTTGCTCGGCCTACTTCTGTATTTAAGCTATCAAGGTGAAATCAGCCCAGCTAATACCGTGGTTCTTTTCTTTGGTCTGAGATTGCAGAATTCAGGTCTCTCGAGCATGTCAACCAGCCTGATGAGATTCGCAAGGGCTCGTACGCATAGTGAGTAACGAACTTTTAACTATTGGGTTTTCGACGCTTTCCGAACGCATAAATAATATTGAACCCCCACGCGTAAGCGTTCCGCATAAGGTTTTCATCTCTATTCAAGACCCGCATAATTCAACTGAGCCACTACCGAGCAACTTTAAATTCGATTCAATTAAATCCGCTGAACTTGGCGTCGCCAAGAGCAGAAATACCGTGCTTCGTAACGCCGAAACTAAGTACTTGCTATTTGCCGATGATGAAATCGTATTCTTAGATCGAGGAGTCAAGTCAGCTGTTGCTTATCTAGAAGCACATCCGGAATGTGACCTAGTTTTAGCGCAAGCAATTGATACCACTGGCGCACTTCGTAAGCGCTATTCGAAGAAGAAAGTTCAGTTGACTAAGTTCAACTCAGCGAAAGCTGCCACCTACGAAATGATTGTGCGCGTCGAGAGTATTAAATCTAAAGATGTTTACTTTGATGAGAAATTCGGTGCTGGCGTAAGCAACTACATCGGCGATGAATACATCTTTATTACCGACTTACTAAATAAAGGCGGAACTGCGATCTTCTTGCCAATCACAATTGCAATCCACCCGAAAGATAGCTCGGGTAGCCTTTGGGGTACTGAGCGGGATCTACTGGCGCGAGCACAGGTATTCCAGCGGGTATTTGGATCATGGGCGCCAATAGTTCGAGCAGCTTTTTACTTTAAGAATTATGGCAAGACCAATGGCCTTCGTAACTTCAAAAAGTTTGTGCGCGGAAAGATTTAGTCGCGAAGCGCTTTAGCTAAAGATCTAAAATCTTCAACCAAAATATCAATTTCGGTTTGGCCATGTGCCAATGAAATTAACCATTGCTCATCAAGTCCCGGAGGCGTGATGATTCCGCGGTTTAGCGACCATAACCAAGAGAGTTCAGCGACTTGGAAATCAGTTGCTTTGTAATCGCGATAGTTTCTAACTGGCGATGTTGACCAAGTAATACAGCCCTTTACGCCAAAACCAACGGTGTGTGCAGGCAAGTTGTATTCATCAATAATTTCATTAATGCGCACCAATGCTTGCTGATTTAGCGCTTCGGCTTTTCCTAAAGCTTCCGGAGTACAAATCTGATCAATTGCACGAATACCTGCCATCGCAAGTGGGTTTCCGTTAAAAGTACCGAAGTGGCCAAGTCGACCATCGGTAACAGCTTGCATGTATTTTTCTTTTCCACCGAAGGCAGCAACTGGAACGCCGCCGCCAATAGATTTAGCAAGCGTAATCAAATCTGGTTTAACTCCAAGACGCTGAGCAGCACCCTGGTAACCAGCAGTTAAGCCAGTTTTTACTTCGTCAAAGATCAAAATGATTCCATATTGATCACAAAGCTGGCGAACAGATTCGAGGTAGCCAGCATCTGGCAACACGATTGCGATATTTTCGAGAACTGGCTCGAGAATAAAGCAAGAAATTTTGTCAGCGTGTGCTTGGAATACTCGTTCAAGGGATTCGATGTTGTTAAACGGCACAACATAAACATCGCCCGGATCAGTTCCGATATTTGGAACTGGCGTTGGATCATTAGCATCGCCAACTTGCGACAAACTTGGCTTACAGGAAACCATTAATGGATCGAATGAACCGTGGTATCCGCCTTCAAGTTTTACGACCGCATTCTTGCCAGTGTATGAGCGCGCTAAACGCACTGCATACATAGTTGCTTCAGTACCAGAGTTTGCAAAACGAACTTGATCAATTGCAAAGCGCTTACAGATTCGTTCTGCAGCATCACGTGAGATTGGAGAAGGAGTTACAAAAAGCATTCCTTCGGACAGTGAATTCTTAATTTCTTCAACCACTACTGGATTTAAGTGACCGGCAAGCATTGCGCCAAAGCCCATCGACATATCGAGCAACTTGCGACCATCAACATCGGTCATGTAGGCGCCTTGCGCTGAAGCGATGGCAATTGGGTATGGGTCCCAGTGCTGGAAGCTAGATGTCACGCCCATAGGCATGGTCTCTTTAGCAACCGCATTTTCGATTTCAGATTTGCCAGTTCCTTCTTTAAAACGAGCCCATTCTTGGTCTAACAGAGCGGCGACTCGAGTTTTGGAGACTGGCGTTGATGTTGCAGGAACAGATCTAAACGTTTGCGGATGATTCGCAGTGGTTTTCATTTTTTGCACTTTCGACTTCAAGACGATCCTGAAGCCCCTAGTGCCTTACTCCCAACAAATGTTGTTACTTGGGAAGTTTAGCCGTTTATAACTTTTAAGCAACGGGAGCGCTAGTTCATGCGTGGTTTATCGCGTGTTTTCAAGAAATTAACGTGATTTATATAGGATCGCGATATGACTAACACCCTAAAAACCCGCAAAAAACTAAGCTTCGGCGTTTTCGCCGTTGCCGCCACTCTATTGGTAACTATGGTTACTCCAATCGCACAGGCAAACGTTGTTTACGCAAAGCCTGCTGCACCGACAAATGTCACCTCATATTTATGGAAACAAGGCATCATGGTTAAGTGGACGCCAACCGAGGCAACTCCAGCTATTACACATTATGTAGTTTCAGCCGGTTCTGGTTCATGTCCAGTAATGATTCCGGCAAATGGCCGTTCATATGTAACTATGCCAGTTGTTGTCGGCCAACCTGGCGGAACTCCAGTTGTGCAAGCAGTAAATGCCTACGGATTCTCAGTAGCCGCTAAATCAAGAATGTCTTACACCGCAGAAGAGCTCGCAACTGTTGTATCACCTTCGAACATCAAATCAGTTCAAGTTCTGCAACTTAGCGACTTACACGGTGCCATCGAAGTGAGTCCGACAAACATCGGTGCTGCAGTTTTAGCATCTGCTTTCGCAAACGATCGCAAGAATGCAGCGGCTACTGTCACGCTTTCATCAGGTGACAACATTGGTGCAGCACCACCTATTTCAACTGAGTTCGAAGAAATGCCAACGATTGAATCAATGAACTTAATGAAGTTCGATGCATCAACTTTCGGAAACCACGAACACGATCGCAACTTGGCACACGTGCAAAAAGTTATTGGCGCATCTGATTTCCAGTGGGTCTCATCAAACTACGGCGACTCATCCCTGGCTGTTCTTAAGTCAGGCACCAAGGCTGCCAAGAGCTTCACCATCATCGAGCGTGGTGACGTTAAGATCGGCATCGTTGGCTCAAACACTGAAACCACCATCGAACAAGTATTCCCAGGTAACTTGGATTACACCGATGCAGCTGGTGTTAAGCGCACTATTGAAATTCAAGCTGGTGTTGATGGAATCAATGCAGCAATTAAGGCAGCCAAGAAAGCTGGCGCAGACTTGGTAGTTGCAGTTATTCACCAAGGCTGGTCAGAAAGCGTTGGCGGAGTTTCAGTCGGCGTACTCAATGAAATGGCTACTGAAATCAAGGGCGCTGCTGCTATTTATGGCGGACACAGTCACCAGACTTTCACCACCGTAGTTCCAGGCGAGAAGTCAACTACCGGAACTTTGGTTGGCCAAACACTGAACGCAGGTGTTGAATACACCAGATCCCAGATCTGTGTAAACACAAGTTCAAACAGAGTACTTGGTTCATCAATTGAAACCATTAAAAAAGCAGCCGTCGCAACAGTAGTTGCTGATGCACCTACAGCTGCGCTAGTTAAGAAGTACAAAGACCAAATGACTGGCAAGCTAGATGCGAAGATAGGTACTGTTGCTGGAACATTCCCACGTGGTGGTACTCCAGCAGTTGAACGATCTGGTGAAAACCCAATGGGTATTTACATTGCTGACCTACTTCGCGCAAAGTACAAGACAGACTTTGCGTTAACTAACGGTGGCGGTATTCGCGATACCTTCCCAGCTAAGACCTACACACCGGTTGATACCAAGTTAGTTCGTACCGGTACCGGCCCACTCGATGTAACTCTTGGAGATGCACTTACTGTTTACCCATTCGGTAACCAAGTTGCAACAACAGTCGTTACTGGTGAAAATCTATGGAAAGCGCTAGAAAATGGTGTTGGTGGAAACTATCCTGGTGATGGTCGATTCCCACAAATTTCTGGCTTCAAGTTCACCTTTGATCCAACCAAGGCAATCGGAAGTCGCATCGTTTCAGTAACTAAGAACGATGGAACTGCAATTGCAAAGGATCAAACCGTTTATACCCTGACAACTCTTGACTTTATTATTTACGGTGGTGACGGATACCTCAATGTATTCTCACCAGCGAAAGCCAAGGTGATGGGTTCACTACTTGATGTATTCGTAGATGCACTCAAGGCTGATCTAGCTGCTGGAAAGGTCACTCAACTGCCAGCACTTGATGGTCGTGTTAAGAAAGTTTCTTAACAGTTAAAAACTGATTAAAGATCAGGGGCACATCCGATAAGGGTGTGCCCCTGATTTATTTTTACGCGATAAACTCTCCTTCTATGAGTCCGCAAGCGGAAAAACCCACGATTATCCTGGCTACCAGTAATGGTGTCGGAATGGGCCATCTTGCTCGTGCTAGCGCAATCGCTCTTGAGCTAAAAGAGATCGCAAATCCAATCATTGTTTCAATGGCTGGCGGCGTTGCCGAAGTTCCTAATTTTGTTGGTGTTCGTTGTGAATATATTCCAGGTCGCGATCGCGGTTGGATGCCGCGCAAACTTTGGGATGCTTATTTGCGTGATCGCTTACTTGCCCTAATTGAAGAGACCGATGCCCAAGTTCTATCTTTTGATGGCGTAGTTCCTTATCCAGGCGTGATTGGGGCTAAATTAAGAAAGAATGATTTAGCTTTAGTTTGGGTTCGCCGTGGTTTGTGGCAGAAGAAACCACAAGGTTTAGCACTAGGTCTGCAATCAATGATGATGGATGCAATTATCGAACCCGGTGATTTTGCTCGAGTTTATGATCATGGCCCAACTAAGAATCGTAAAGATGCCGTTGTGACTTCAGCTGTTTCGTTATACCAAGAGTCCACCGCACTTGATCGTGATGAAGCACGCATTGCGTTAGGTATAGATTTAGATCGGCCAGCCGTACTAGTTCAACTAGGTACCGGCGATAGTGATGTCAATGAGAAAATGACTGCCGCACTCAAAGGTTTAATTGGCTGGAAAGATTTACAAGTTATCCTTACTAAAAAGCCAGTTGATGCCAATGGTAATTCGCTAGTGCCAGAAGGGCTTGAGATCAAACAAGTTCGATATTTCCCATTAGCTAAAGTCCTGCATGCATTTGATGCCGCAATCTGTGCCACTGGATACAACGGCGTGCATGAACTTTTGCCCGCACTGGTGCCAACAGTTTTTGTCTCAAATATTCGCGGCACTGATGATCAAGAAGCGCGTGCTCAGTGGTGCCACGATTTAGGTTATGCGCTGCGAGCTGATCAAGCAGATTTGGCAAACATCACCGAAA
>CAZUWN010000027.1:0-10287 GCA_964624105.1 uncultured Candidatus Planktophila sp.
ATGACCCCGGCACCTAGTGCGGGCAGCGAAGGTACGAAGAAAAAGCGGCGACGTAGACGTCCCGGCAATCGCGCCCCACAAGCAGTTACCACCCCAACCGATGGCAATTCGCCTGCTCCAAAAACGCCAGATAAGAGTTCAAGTAACACGCCAAATAAGAAGAGTCCTGAGCGTCGACCTTACGCAAAACGTGTTGATGAAGTCAGCGCGGGTGGTTTAGTTATCGATTTCTCCGGAACGCGTGGACTTTTGATCGGTCGCATCGATCATAAAGATGCATCACGCGAACGTTTGCTTTGGTCGCTACCAAAGGGACATATTGAAGCGGGTGAAACCCCAGAGCAAGCTGCCATTCGTGAAGTGCAGGAAGAAACAGGTATTACTTCAGAGATCACCAAATCTATTGGGGTAATTGATTTCTGGTTTATGGCCGGCGGCAAAAGAATTCATAAGACAGTTCATCATTTTATTTTTAAAGAAGTATCTGGTGAGCTAACTCCACAAATTACTGAAGTAGATGAGGTTTCCTGGTTCCCGCTCTCTGAAATTGTAGAACGGTTGGCGTACCCAGATGAAAAGAAATTGATCGCAAAAAGTGGCGAGATTTCATTATGAAACGAATCTGGTTAGTTTTAACTCTAATTCTTGGTCTGCAATTTACCTATCTACCCGCCCAGGCCGCTGATGCGAAAGTTATTAGGCTAGTTACTGAACCAAATCGTAATTTCAGTGGTTATTTTTATAGCGATAATCTAGCTACACGTTTAGCACCAACTGGCGACTTAGGTAAATTAGTTTTCTATCCAGCTAACCGGCCACGTATTTGGGTGGTTGATACCGCATTCATTGACGATGTAATTGCAATGAAAGATGATTATAAAATTGGTTTGGAAAGTGGCGAAAAGATTGACGGTGTTGGTTCCTTTGTCGCAACGAATTGGTTAAATCAATTTTCATTCATTTCTAGTAGCGATCAGGTAGTTGTACTTCCTTATGGAAATCCGGCTTACCGATTACTTAAGAATTACGCACCCGGTGAATTGAATTACTACTATTTTCATGCGAATAAGCGTTTGACAACCTTCTTAGCTCGCCCCGTAATTAGCGATAAATTAGGTAAATACAGCGTAGGTTCCTTGCAAAGCAATAATTCGCTACGAATTGACTATGCCGAGAACCGCAGGAAGTTAACCACTTTAAGCCGTGTAGTCGATGCCCCTGAACTCACAACTTTACGGCTACAACTAGCTCGTTTACTTAACCCTGATGTTAACAACGATTTTCGAGCTCGCTTATTAAAGAGTGCGGAAAAGGAAGTTATCCGCTCAGACCGAAAGTTAAAAGTTGTTTCTGGTCGATATCGCTTAACTTCTGCCTCTGTTAAGTTACCAATCACTTTAGTTAATAACTTCAGCACACCAGTAAAGGTAAATTTAGAACTACTACCTAGAAATTCAAGAGTTCAGATTGCTGGAATAGCTAACGTGAGCATTGCTCCAAACTCCAAAATGCAACTATTGCTTCCGGCAAATGTAATAACGCCAGGCACTGTCACTGTAGCGGCACGTTTAACTGATGCTAAAGGCGTGCCAATTACCAAGTATTCGCAATTAAATTTAAATCTTTCGGTCGTTGATTCGAGAGTGGCTTGGTTTACTTCTAGCGCTGCAGTCTTACTCTTTATTGCGGCAACTTTGCAAACAGTTCGTCGAGTGCGACGGAGTAGAAAATGAAACCAGTAGATCTATATCGCGCCTCTAGCGTTATGGCGATCGGCACCATTATTTCTCGTATTACTGGTTTTATTCGTGGTGTCCTACTTGTTGCAGCCCTTGGCACAGCTTTGCTTGCTGATGGTTATAACGTCGCAAATACGATGCCTAATATTATTTATAACTTGGTTGTTGGTGGTGCGCTAACTGCGATTTTTGTTCCGCAGTTAATTCGCTCCTTTGCAGATGAAGATGGTGGTGTTGGCTTTGCTTCGCGCCTTGTAACAACGATCAGCGCTTTATTACTTGGTTTAACTGTGATCGGCATGATTTTCGCGCCAGTTTTAGTTCGCATCTATGCACCTGAGTTCACAACTCCAGGATTTGAGAATGAATATTCAATAACTGTGGCCTTTATGCGTTATTGCTTGCCGCAAATCTTCTTCCTGGGTCTTTATGCAATGTTGGGTCAAGTAGCCAATGCTCGAGGCTCATTTGCACCGCTTATGTGGGCCCCGATTTTAAATAACTTAGTTGGCGTGGTCTTGTTAGGTGGCTTCCTTTATTACGTGCCAAATATCAGCGCTGACACAATTACCGATACCCAAGTTGCGGTCTTGGGTTGGGGTACAACTTTAGGTGTTGTGGTTCAAGCGCTGGTTTTGATCCCTGTGATTGCCCGCACCAAAATCAAATTGCGTTTACGGTTCGGTTTCGCAGGTCTTGGTAAATCTTTCCGATTAGCTGGCTGGACTTTGGTTTATGTTTTAATTTCTCAACTTGGATATTTAGTAACAGTAAACGTTGCTACCAGCGCTGCGGTTCGAAGCGCTCAAGAGGGAATCGCTCGCGGTGTTGGTTTTACTCCTTATAGCAACGCCTATCTAATTATGTTGTTACCTTATTCAATTGTCACAATTTCAATAATTACAGCTTTGTTACCTCATTTGTCTAGGTTGGCTATTGCTAAAGATTTTGAAGAAGTTAAATCACAATTAGTTAGGGCGATTCGTTTAGTTGGAGTTATCACGATTCCTAGCGCTGTTGGTTTAGCTTTCTTTGGTCCTTTAATCACTGAAGTGCTCTTCTTTGGTATTAGTCGTAGCGATTCCTCGTATATTGGTTATGTTCTGTCAGCACTTAGTTTTGGATTGATCGCGTTCTCAATAAATCTTATTTTAGTTCGCGGTTTTAATGCTTTTGAAGATACTAAAACTCAAGTTGTATCGATCTTTATTATTAACCTGATCGCAGTAGCGCTTTCTTATCTAATCCTAAATACCGTCGAAAATGAATATGTCACTATTTGTTTAGGTTTGGCTTTCTCGATTAGTTACATAGTTGGCATCGTAATTACAATAAAGTTAATCAAAAAACATGTTGGGAAAATTCATTTCTCACAGTTTATTGGGCAGCACTCAAAGCTGATCCTGGCCGCTGTTATCGCAATGGCTCCAATGTTTGCCCTTAGCCGTATTTTTGATTGGCACGGGCCTTTAGCACTGCTTTTAGTCATGTCAGTCAGCGCTATTGGATACTTCTTAGTTGCGAAGTTGTTGCGGGTTGCAGAGATTTCAATGATTACCGGGTTGTTGCGCTCTTCACGCGGTAAATTGCGAAAAAAGGAATAAAACCGGTTCCAAAAAGGTTATGGTGAAGCCATGAGTGAAGTTGAGAATTTAGTAATCGTTGGGTCTGGCCCATCGGGCTACACCGCTGCTATTTATGCTGCGCGCGCCCAATTAAATCCAATTATTTATGAGGGTTCAGTTACTGCTGGTGGTGCGCTAATGAACACTACTGAGGTTGAGAACTTCCCAGGTTTCATCGATGGAATTATGGGTCCAGATTTAATGGATGCAATGCGTAAGCAAGCAAAGCGTTTTGGTGCGAATTTAATTACTGACGATATTGTTGAAATGGATCTATCTGGGCCGATTAAAGTTCTTAAAGATGGTTCCGGAAATACCGTAAAAGCTAAATCAGTTATTTTGGCGATGGGTTCGGCTTATCGCGAAATAGGGTTAGAGAATGAAAAGCGTCTGTCAGGTCGCGGTGTTTCTTGGTGTGCAACGTGCGATGGGTTTTTCTTCCGTGATCAAACAATTGCAGTAGTTGGTGGTGGCGATTCAGCAGTTGAGGAAGCTACCTTCCTAACTAAATTTGCCAGCAAAGTTGTTTTGATTCATCGTCGTGATTCATTACGTGCTTCAAAGATTATGGCTGAGCGCGCCTTTGCTAATCCAAAAATTGAAATGCTTTGGAATACCGAAGTAATCGATGTATTGGGTGCCGAAAAAGTAGAAGCACTTTCGCTTAAGAACACAGTCACTGGCGAAGTTTCTAAACGTGATTTCACGGGATTATTTGTGGCAATCGGCCATGATCCAAGAAATGAGCTAGTAAAAGGTCAAGTCACGCTAGATGCCGAAGGTTATGTAGTTGTAGAAAACGGATCAACTCGCACAAACCTAACTGGCGTATTTGCTTGCGGAGATTTGGTTGACCACACTTACCGCCAGGCTATTACGGCCGCGGGCACAGGCTGCCAATCTGCGCTAGATGCTGAAAAATTCTTATCGCACCACTAAAGTACCTACATACAAGTTTAAAATAAGAAAAAGTAAACACAAGGAGCAAAAAATGAGCGCAGCAACCCCGGTAACTACTGCTAATTTCGAAGAATTAGTACTTAAGAGCAGCACCCCTGTTTTGGTTGATTTTTGGGCCGAATGGTGTGGGCCTTGCCGCGCAGTTGGACCAATCCTTGATGAGATTGCTAACGAGCATGGCGACAAGATCAAGATTGTTAAGTTAAATACTGACGAAGAATCAGCTATTGCAATTAAATACGGAATTACTTCAATTCCAACCCTTAATGTTTTTGTAAATGGCGAAGTAGTTAAAACAATTATCGGTGCTAAGCCAAAGCCTGCTTTGCTTAAAGAACTCGAAGGTTTTATCTAAGCCGCTACTTTCTTAGATCTGTAACCGCCATGAAAGAGCTAACGCCAGATGAGGTTCGTTCCTTTCAACAGGGTCGCGGATTAACAGTTACCGGGATTATCGACGATGTAACTTCGCGCGCACTAGAAGAGGCGCGATGGAAACTTGGTGATCGCTCGCTTCACATCACAACGCCAGCGTTAATGCATGGCGATGATGTAGCAACTCTGCAAAACCGATTAGTTGAAATGGGTTTTGATTGCGGTCGAGTTGATGGCATTTATGGTCCTCGCACATCTAACGCTGTGAGTGAGTTTCAAAAATCTGTTGGTGTAACTGTTGATGGTAAATGTGGCCCAGCCACAATTATTGCTTTGCTGCGATTAACCACAATTGTTAGCGGTGGTGCACCGGTTCGATTACGTGAAGATGTTTCACATAAAAATCGTGGGCCAGCACTGGCAGATAAAATAATTGTGTTGGATCCAAGTAATGGTGGCGAAAGTCGCGGCGTAAGCGGTTTTGGAATTGAAGAAGCCGAAATTGTTTATGACATTGCCCAACGCTTAGAAGGTCGTTTATTAGCTCTCGGTGTAAGTGTGTTTTTAACTCGTGGAAAAGATAACTGCCCGACACAACAAGAACGGGTTGATTTAGCTAATAAAACTTCAGCGGATTTACTTATCTCTTTTCATGCCGACCGTTATCCAACGCAAAGCGCTCATGGGGTAGCTACTTATTACTACGGCAGTGACTTGCACTCTCTTCACTCAGTTGTCGGTGAAAGATTTGCCTCGCTTGTGCAGCGCGAAATATGTGCTCGTACCGATTTAGTTAATTGTCACTCCCATGCCAAAGTTTGGGATTTATTGCGTTTGACCAAAGCTCCGACAGTTCGGGTTGATTTGGGATATTTAACGAACCCGGGCGATGCCGAACGCCTAGGCCGTGCCGATTTCCGGGATGTAATTGCCGAATCAATAGTTATTGCAATTCAACGTCTTTATTTAGCATCCGAAGATGATGCCAAAACTGGAATGTTGCGACTTTCTGACCTACGTAAAGCTGGCCTTCGCAGTAATTAACCTGCGCGTATTAGCGCCTCTTTATGGGATGATTCGCAGATGTCCGATCTAACAACGCGTTTTCACACTGGGACTCCTCAGAACCTCGAGGAGCGTTTTGCGCACCGAGCTACTGGCATGGTCGCAAGTGAAATTCGTTCGTTATTCGCTGTTGCTTCACGCCCTGAGATTGTTTCACTAGCGGGCGGAATGCCAAATCTTTCTGCTTTGCCAATGGAAATGATGGCTTCAGTTGTCTCTGATTTAATTTTAACTCAAGGTCAAGAAGCGTTGCAGTACGGCAGTGGTCAGGGCCATCCAAAATTACGTGAGCAAATCTGTGAAGTTATGGCGCTTGAAGGAATTCGCGCTAATCCAGATGATGTTGTTGTAACCACTGGTTCACAACAAGCACTTGATTTAATTTCTCGTATTTTTATTGATCCAGGCGATGTAATTTTGGCTGAAGCTCCTTCATACGTTGGCGCACTCGGTACTTTCCGCCAATATGAAGCTTCAGTTGTGCACGTTGAAACAGATAACGATGGCATGGTTCCAGAATCGCTACGACAAGCCATTAAAACCCTACGTGCTGCCGGTCGCAAGATTAAGTTTTTATACCTAATTCCAAATTACCAAAATCCTTCTGGTGTTTTATTGCCGGCCAACCGCCGCACCGAGATTCTTGAAATTTGCCGAGTTGAGCAGATCTTTGTAGTTGAAGATAATCCTTATGGCCTTCTAGGTTTTGATAAACCATCACCGAACGCCATGCGTGCTGAAGATTCTGAAAATGTTATCTACCTTGGTTCTTTCTCAAAAACCATTTCACCTGGATTACGTGTCGGCTGGGCGCTAGTTCCGCAATCGCTAAAAGATAAATTGGTCGTAGCCAGTGAATCTTCAATTCTCTGCCCTTCTAATTTCACGCAAATGACAATTTCTAACTACTTAGCTAATCAGCCTTGGCGCGACCAGATCGCTTCATTCTGCGAGCAGTACAAGATGCGACGCGATGCGATGCTTGAATCTCTTGATGAATACTTCCCAAAGAGCGCTACTTGGACCAAACCAGGTGGCGGTTTCTATGTTTGGGTTACTTTGCCGCCAGAAATTGATACCAAAGCAATGATGCCAAAAGCTATTGTGGCAAAAGTTGCCTATGTTCCTGGCACCGCGTTTTATGCCGATGGTTTCGGAACTTGGTCAATGCGACTTTCTTACTGCCACCCAACCCCAGAACGAATTCGTGAAGGCGTAAAAGCTTTAGCTGGTGTTGTTAATCAGGAGATTTCGCGCCGCGGCGGTAATTTAGAACTTAATTCTTAATTTCTTTAATTATTCGTTGTAAATCTTGGCCGCCGGAATACTCAATCACAATTTTTCCTTTACTTGCCGTGCCTTCGATTTTCACCCGGGTATCGAGGTAATCGCCAAGCTCTTCAGCAATCTCATTTAGTTCAGGGTTGCCTTTACGGGTTTTACGCTTAGTAGATTTTTTTCCACTTCCGCCGGTTGCAATTATTTCTTCGACGGAACGTACCGATAGATTCTCGGCCACAATTCGGTTAGCGAGTTTTTCAATTTCAGCAGCATCAGTTAAACCTAGAAGTGCGCGAGCATGACCAGCTGAGATAATTCCAAGTGCAACTCTTTTTTGAACTGCTTGCGGAAGTGTTAATAACCGCATGGTGTTTGAAAGATGTGGGCGTGAGCGACCAAGTTTGGTTGCTAATTCTTCGTGAGTGCAGTTGAAATCGCTAAGTAGTTGAGCGTATGCAGCGCCTTCTTCTAGTGGATTTAATTGGCTGCGATGAATATTTTCAATTAGCGCTTCACGTAATAATTCATTATCGGGAGTCTGTCTAATGATTACTGGAATTGTTTTTAAGCCGACTGCTTTTGCCGCACGATAACGGCGCTCGCCCATGATTAATTCATAGCGTCCACCACTAACTTCGCGAACTACTGGTGGTTGCAGAATGCCGATCTCTTTAATCGAGACCATTAATTCTTTTAGCGCAGCTTCATCGAAAACGGTACGTGGTTGTTTTGGGTTAGGTGAAATTAAATTAATATCAATTTCGTTTTGTTGTGCAACTTCTTTTCCGCCAACCGTTAAAGATGTTGGAATAAGTGCATCTAAGTTTGTGCCGAGGCCACCACGTTTTGCCATTACTTCTTCTCCGCTATCTCTCTTGCTACTTGCATGTAGGCAACTGCTCCCGGTGATACCGGGTCATAAGTCATAATGGTTTGGTTATATGAAGGCGCTTCAGAAATTCGCACAGTTCTTGGAATTGGAATATTGATTAGCTCGTTTGGAAAATGTTGGCGCACACTATCTGCAACATCATTAGCAAGTTTTGTGCGGCTATCAAACATAGTTAAAATAATGGTTGATAAGTTTAAGTTGGGGTTTAATCGTTTCTTAACTAATGAATAGGTTTCTAATAATTGAGTTAGCCCTTCAAGGGCGTAGTACTCGCATTGAATTGGAATTAATAATTCTTTGGCTGCAGCGAATGCGTTAATAGTTAATAAACCTAAACTTGGCGGGCAATCAATAAATATGTAGTCATATCCAGCGCCAGCTTCAGTCTTAAATTTTATTAAATCTTCGATTGCATCTTTTAAACGCATTTCGCGAGCAACCATTGGAACTAAATTAATTTCTGCTTGCGCTAAACCAGTATTAGATGGAATGCATTCCAGGTGCGCAAAGCCAACTACTTTCTGCACCACATCTTGAATTTCGGCAGAACCCATCAATATTTCAAAAACTCCAGGACTTTCTTTATGTTCAACTCCAAGGGCAGTGCTGGCATTGCCTTGTGGGTCTAGATCAATAACTAAAACTCTCAAGCCACCCATAGCTAGGGCGGCGGCGATATTTACGGTGCTGGTGGTCTTGCCGACCCCACCTTTTTGGTTGGCCACCACGAAAACTCGGGTATTTGCCGGGGCTGGCATAGGCTCTTTAAGTTTGCGGATTCCGATTACCGTTTTGCTTACACGCTCTGTTTCACGTGGAACACTTTCACGTGAATCAACGGTGCTCATGAGGGTAGTTAACTACCTTTGAACTTACTTAGCCACCTTGACGATGCGTGCAAGCTCAAGTCCAGGCAGATTTACCTCAATTACCTCAGCGTTAGGCACAGTTTTTGCCTCTTCCGCCGCTGACTCCCCCTTCATGGCTAAAAGCGCACCACCTGGTTTGATCATATGGGAGGTAATTTTCTTTAACTTTTCAAGTGGGGCAACAGCTCGAGCAGTCACATAGTTGGCGCTCTTTTTAACATTCTCAGATTTTCCGCGTATTACAGCCACATTTTCGATATTTAGGAGTGCAACGGCTTCTTCGAGGAAATCTACCCGGCGCTGCAGCGGCTCAATCAGGGTAATTTTTAGATCGGGTCTGGCTAAAGCAATCACTAAACCTGGCAAGCCAGCCCCTGAGCCAATATCAAATAGCAGGGATCCTTCTGGAATTAAGGTTGAGACGGGAATGCAGTTGAAAATATGGCGTTCCCAGATCCGCTCCCCTTCGCGAGGGCCGATTAAACCACGCTCGATTCCAGGGCCAACCAGGAATTCAGCATACTTTTTGATCTCGTTTTGACGGGCAGGGAAATAGCGCTCAATTAGCTCTTCTTGAGAGAAGGGTGTTTCACGTGAAACTTCCATGGCTATTTCTTAGCTGGCTTTTTAATTAGGGAAGATAACTACAAAACGATCTGGATCTTCGCCCTCAGACTCACTGCTTAGGCCGAGGTCTTGGATCGTGTCATGGATGACTTTGCGCTCAAAGGCATTCATTGGCTTTAGGCGGATTTCTTCGCCAGTTGACTTTGCCTTCTCAGCCATCTCTTCGGCTAGTTTTTTGAGCTCAGATTTGCGACCTGAACGGAAACCTTCAATATCAAGCATTAAACGGCTGCGATCACCGGTTGAAGTCTGCACAGCAAGGCGAGTTAGCTCTTGTAGGGCATCTAATACTTCGCCGCCGTTGCCAACTAGGTGATTTAGCTTTCCACCGACAATGGCAACCGCTGCACGGTCATTTTCCACATCGATATCAATATCGCCATCAAGATCTGCGATGTCGAGTAAACCTTCTAGATAGTCAGCGGCGATATCGCCCTCTTCTTCTAGCTTGGCAATTGTTTTCGGGCTCTTTTGACCTGGTTTTAACGCCTTTTCGGTTGTCTCTTCTACAACTGTCTCTGTCTCGCTCATAATTGATATTTCCTGTCCTATTTGTAGGTTTTTAATAGTATTTGTGGCTTTTGCCCTATTTACTTCTTCTTCTTTTTCTTTTTATTTGGTTGCTGGCGCTGACCTTTAACTTCAGGATCAATTACTGATCCTTCGGCTGCGCCATCAATATTTTCATTTGTTGTGTTTGGGTTTTTCGAAGAACGCTTTTTTTGCAACTCTTCATAAGCTGGTGAACCAGGTGTTGGGTTTCGTTTAATTACGTAGTACTGCTGTCCCCATGTCCAAAGGTTTGTTGTTGACCAATAAATTAAAACACCAATTGGAAAGTTAACACCGGAGAC
>CAZUWN010000028.1:0-7436 GCA_964624105.1 uncultured Candidatus Planktophila sp.
GAGATCCATTTTCTTTCAGCTGAAGATTCCAACATCGCAAGACAAGCCTGAACTGCGGCCATACCGTCTTTACCAACACCGATATTTCCTGGTCTACCTTCGATTAAATCAATAAATGAAGAGATTTGATCGCAGTAAGCCTGCATTCTCACATCGCTATATGCCGAGTTTGCACCTTGGTGACCGACTGCTGGCTGCTTCGAAACAACACGCCAACCATTTTCATCTGAAATCTTTAACTCACCATAAGGGTCAAGATCCATAAGTCCGGTTGTTCCCATAATTCTAAAACGATATTCCTCGCCGATAAATGCCGTAGCGGGAAGCGCCCTACTTGAAAATATTGAACAGATTGCGCCATTTGAAAACTCGATATTTGCCATTGTTGTATCTTCCACTGGCACGCCAGGAAGAAAAGTTCGCGAGAATGAAGAAACAGTTACAACTTCTTCATCCATAAACCATCGCAGTAAATCAATACCATGGGGAGCACTATTCATAATGTGGCCAAGGGAAGCTGGGTCATTCCACCAACCGTAATCACTACCAATGCCACCGGCTTGCATAGCTCCCGCGTAGGTGGGCATAGACACTTGAATTGAAACTACATCACCAATTGCGCCTTCTTTAATTTGTGCGCGCGCAGTGTAATTATTGACTCGAAAGCGCTGGTGGTATCCAACACCTAAAATAAGTTTATTTTCTGCAGCTAAATTGATCATCTGATTGCAATCATCTACAGATGTAGCTAGTGGTTTTTCCGCCAACACATGCTTATTTTCCTGCATTGCTAACATGGCTTGTTCATAGTGCAAATGATGTGGTGTTGTTATTACAACTGCGTCAATATCGGAACGTCGCAAAAGAGTATCGACATCTTCCAGATCAACCGCATATTGCTTTGCTAACTCTGGTGCTCTAGTGCCACCTGCTACAGCTACCAATTCCGCGTTAGGTAGACGATGAACAGCTTCAGCATGGGTCTTGCCCATGTAACCAGAACCAACAATGCCAAATCGAATCACACTCACCGAGAACTCCTAGCCATGATTGAGGTTAACATTGCCCAGACGTTGAATCAATAAATATCGCAGAATGATTGCGCTCATGCGGGCACTAAGTTAATCTTCAAGAATCGCGTTAGACCCACAGTCTTTAAGGATGAAAGGCATTTAAAACTTCATGCAGACAGAGCAAATAAAACTAGAACTCATGGTGGAAAAGTCTGCAAGAATTTTGGAGCTAGTGGGCTCTTCTAAAGCAGATGCACTATCGGTTGCGACATCACTAGTTGATGCTCAAGCCGCCGGTCATTCATCTCATGGAATTTTGCGATTAGTTGAGTATGCCAACGCAGTTGAACAAGGTCAGGTAACACCTACGGCCCAACCAAAGATAATTTCTGATCGTGGCGCCGTTGTAACACTAGATGGCCAATGGGGCTGGGGGCAGATTGCCTGCAAGCAAGCAGTTGAGTTAGCTGCTGAAAAAGCAAATAAATTTGGAATCGGAACAGTTGTTATTAAATCCTGCAATCACATTGGTCGCTTAGGGGAATATGTAGAGATGCTCTCTCAAAAGTCGCTTGTTTCTATTATGTGGTGCAACGGTGGGCCTAACGTGGCAGCGTATGGTGGAAAAACAAGACTATTTGGAACTAATCCCTTCGCTGCCGGAATTCCTACCGGAGATGAGAATATCGTTATTGATTTTGCAACGGCTAGTTCGGCAGAAGGCAAGATTCGAGCAGCCAATGTGAATGGTCTTAAAGTTCCGGAAGGGCTAATTGTTAAAGCTGATGGCAGCCCAACTACAGAGCCAGCAGATTTCTACGAAGGTGGCGCAATTTTGCCTTTCGGTGGCCACAAAGGTTATTGCCTAAATCTTTTAATTGAACTTCTTGGCGGAGCGCTCTCGGGGGCTCATCCTTCAATGAATGATTCTTACGGTAATGGCAATGGCACAGTATTAATTGCCATGGATCCAGAATTCTTTATTGGCACAGATCAATTTTTGCAGGATATAAATCAAGCTACTGGTGTAATTAAGAATGCACCACCGGCAGACCCTAATAAACCAATTCTTTTGCCTGGCGAGGTTGAAGAGCAAGAGAGAGCCAAAAATTCAGATGGGATAGTAATTTCAGCCGCTATTTGGGGCTCGATTCTTGAACTAGAGAATCGACTTCTATCAAATAATTGAGCGTCTAAACTTTCTTCAGGATTTCAAATCTCATCGTTTCTGCCCTTAAGATTCAAAACATTACTGATTACAATGGTTCACCTGAGTACTTAAAACAAATTAATTGTGTCAAATAAAAGGAGTCAAATCTTGACGGGTACAGTTTTAGATCGCTTACGCAATGGATTGATTGTCTCTTGCCAAGCTGCACCTGGTAGCCCTTTAGCTAACCGCGGCTTAATGTCATATATGGCAGAAGCTGCCGAAGCAGGTGGCGCAGTTGCAATTAGAGCCGAAGGCCTATCAGATATTTCAGATATAAAGAAAGCAGTATCAATTCCCGTAGTCGGACTCATAAAGTTGAAAAGCGAAAATACTCCCGTCATCATCACGCCGTTATTGGAACACGTATACCAACTCTTAGAAGCAGGCGTGAATTTAATTGCAGTAGATGCAACTCTGCGTAAAAGAGTTGATGGCGCACTCGGCAATGATTTTGTCGCGCAAGCCATAGCCATAGGCGCCCAAGTGGTTGCAGATATAGATAATCTTGATTCTGCTATCGCAGCTGAAAAGAGTGGCGCAGTGGCAGTTTTTACAACGTTGGCCGGATATACAAATGGGCCAGTACCAGAACTTCCAGATCTTGATTTGGTTAAATCGTGCTCAAGTAATTGCGCCGTACCTGTAATTGCTGAAGGTAGATTTAATTCACCCGAGCTAGTACGCCAAGCATTTGATGCGGGTGCATGGTCAGTTTGTGTTGGATCTGCGATTACTGATCCATGGCTCAGCACCAAACGATTTATTAAAATGATAAATAGCAAAGCATAAAACTAGTCGATCTTAAAGTCTCTACTTCCAATTCGATTGCGAAGTCCATCAAAGTGGCTGTTGATTGCTATGCGCGCGCCTCTAGGATCTGCCGACTTAATTGCTAACAAAATTGCGTGGTGGCGATCTGCGGTTTTGCCAGCAGCTACTGGGTCGTATCGTGAATCTAATAGTTCATCGAAAATCCGCCAAAAAACTTGCAAAAGTAATATGGAAAGAGGATTGTTTAAAGGCGCAAGCAGCTCTTCATGAAAGTGTCTGTCAGTAGCAGAGGTAACAAATCCCGATTTCGCCTCTTCATCCATTTGTTCTAATATTTTTTCTAGAGCTTCAAAATTTGGTTTTAAGCCCTCAGTAATTAGATTGGTAATTAAGCCCTGCTCTAAAGATTCGCGCACCTCAGTTAAAGACCTTAAGTAAGACTCCTGGTCATCAACAGCTAAACGACTATGGAAGATCAATTCATCAGACATTGATTTAAGAGAAAGAACGCCCACATATGTGCCGGCACCTTGCTTTACCTCAAGGACACCAGTTGCTCGCAAAGTTCGCACAGCCTCGCGCAGCGAATTTCGTCCAACATTTAACTCAGCACATAATTCAGATTCTGAGGGGAGCAAGTCGCCGGTACGGAGACCGCGAGCAAAAATCCACTCACGTAGAGAGCGAACTGCCCCATCTGTGAGTGATTCCTTTATTTTTGTGGGCGGTTCCCCACTGTGCTTATTCAGCAAAGTCATCCCACCTTTCAGTAGATTTCGAGCTATTTTTCCTTGTTAAATCACTTTTTAAAGTGATCTAATTGTTATCTAGATATGCTTGACCTTAATTTAAAGGACAGATAGATTTCTGTCAACACAAACATGGGATGTCTTGAGCAGCATAGATATCGGCCCTTCGAGGTATTCCAGAAAAGATTTAACACCCAGGACACCCCTGGAGTGATTTAAAAGTTGGAGGGTTTTTGTGAGAAGTTTTCAGAAATCATTTGGCGCCATAGGTTTAGCAGCTGCTCTTGCAGTTTCAGTGCTTGCCGCGCCAACGCAAGCAGCTACAAATAATTCGATCACCGTTGCAGAAGTTACTGCTGGCGGCGGTGGAGTTAACACTATTTCTACACCTTGGTTCGCATCCGGATCAATTTCTCACCATGCGATGTTCCGTGGTTTGTTTAAGGCTGATGCCAATTTAGTTTCTGTAAAACCTGACTTAGCTTCAGGTTACAAGTTCAGCAAAGATGGTAAGACACTTACTTTGACACTTAAGTCAGGCATCAAATGGTCTGATGGAAAAGATTTAACTGTTGACGATGTTGTCTGGTCTATCAACTCATTACTCCGCGTTTCTAAGTCAAATGCGATTTTTGTCAACGCATTTAAGGAAATTGTTGGCAGTGAAGCAGTAAATGCCACCAATAAAACAACCATGAGCGGAATTACAACTAAGGGTAATGACATTATCATTTCACTTAAGTCACCAATTAACGTCATGATTCCCGTTCTTGCACAGTTCATGATCATGCCTAAGCACGTTTTAGCTGATGAAGATATTTTAAAGTTAGATACAAATAACTTCTGGCGGAATCCAGTTGTACTTGGTCCTTACAAGGTAGGAACATTTAGCCAAGGCAACTTCATCACACTTGTACCAAACGACAAGTACGAAGGTGCAAAGCCAATCATTAAAGAAATCAACATAATTGTTTCTTCAAATCTTGTTGCAGATGCAAAGTCTGGAAAGTTGGATTACTTCACAACTAATGATCCTGACACAATTCGTGCAATGAGTTCAGTTAGCACCTTTAAGTCAGCTCCACTAGATGTGCTCTTCTACCGTTATTTGGTAATCAACCCAACTGGCCCATTCAGCAACGTAAAGGCTCGCGAAGCACTTAAGTACGCAATCGATTGGAACAAATTAGTTCCAGCGATCTATGGGCAACAGGGCAAAGTAATTAACAGTGGTGTTGCTTCAGGTATGCCTCATCACCTATCTTCAGTTGCGAAGTACAAGTATGACAAGGCAAAAGCGACTGCTCTTCTAAAGGAAGCCAATTTCGACTTCTCAAAGACAATTCGCCTACGCACATACAATCAATCCCAACCTGCAGTAATGATTCTTTTGACTGCAGTAGCTCAACAACTCACAGAAGTTGGAATGAAGGTTGAATTCCTTCCATGGACGGGAGATGCAACTACAGAACTTTGGACAAATCGTAATTACGAGCTTGCTCTTAAGGGTCTTAGTGCATTCAACGTCAGTGAGTGGTTCGGGGAATACAGCAACATGGCAACATTTGGAAAGTCCATTGGTGCTCAACCTGAATTTGCAGCGCTAAGCTCAAAGTTGCTTCAAGCAACAACTCTCCGCGATACTGGCAAGATTTTGACAGATTTGCAGAAACTTGAGCAAGAGAAACTGTACAAACTGCCAATGCATTTATTGAAGCAGGTTG
Source organism: uncultured Candidatus Planktophila sp. (assembly GCA_964624105.1). Classification (GTDB taxonomy): domain Bacteria; phylum Actinomycetota; class Actinomycetes; order Nanopelagicales; family Nanopelagicaceae; genus Planktophila. Next base: position 5,471 of record CAZUWN010000028.1, read on the forward strand.
TATTTATCTCAAAGAACATCAGCGGTACACCAACTAAGTGGGGAAATCCCCTCTATGTTTACCAAAACAACATAGCTAGCTGGTCTGCAAACTAATTAAGTAAAGGCGGTACTGACCTAGGTGCGAGAGTATCCTTGGTCAGTACCGCTACTTATTTTTATTTTGGATTTATTTTTATTTGATTTTTGATTTTATAGGGATGGTAATTTCTTGGTTTCGTTTATAGTTCGGCGAATAGCGATTTTGGTGCCTATGGCGTTCACGATCAGCGCGTTGATTTTTTTCGCATCGCGTCTTTCCCCGATTGATCCAATTCTTGCGATGATTCCGCCTGACATGGCGTCAGATTCAGCCAACCTAGAGCAACTTCGCGAAGAGCTAGGTTTAAATGATCACATCGTTTTGCAGTATTTAACGTGGTTAAAAAATATAGCAACGGGTGATTTTGGATATAGCTTGCAAAGTGGCCAACAGATCTCTGAAATTCTGGCACTACGTATGCCAGCAACTCTTGAACTGGTGCTCTCTGCCTTAATTTTGTCCACTATTTTGGCCTTAACTCTTGGTTTATTCGCTGGAGCTAAAAAAGGTGGAATTGCCGATAAGTTGTCTCGCGTACTCGGAGTAGTTGGAATTGCAATACCGGATTTCTTTATCGGGCTAGCCCTGCTGAACGTATTTGCATACCGAGTTTCATGGCTTCCTAGCGGTAACCGGGTGGCTCCTGGCCAAGTCACACTTTGGGATCGATTTCCTAACTACATTTTACCTGTAGCAACTTTAACGATTGCAATGCTCGCGGTTCTTATTCGGTATACCCGAAATTCAGTCCTTGATACCTTGAATAGAGATTTTGTAAAAACTGCGCGCAGTAAAGGGGTACCTGAATGGCGCGTTCTTTACAGTCATGTTTTTAGAAATTCACTTGGACCAGTAATGGTGCTGTTGGCATTCAGACTCCCACTACTTGTTGGTGGATCAATTCTCGTTGAGACAGTTTTTCAATGGCCCGGAATCGGAACTACGATCATTGCAGCAGTTACTGCATCTGACTATCCGGTGATTATGGTTGTAAGCATGCTGATCGCGATGGTGATTTTATTTGCAAGCTTTTTGGTAGATATTGTTAAATCAATACTGGACCCTCGAGTGAGATTAGGGGGAGGTAACTGATGCAAAAAAAGAAACAAGATCGGCAATCAACTGCCAGGATCTTTATAAGAAATCTATTGCACAATCCATCTGCTGTAATTGGTTTGACCATTATTTCTATAATGATTCTTTGCGCAGTATTCGCAGTTCAGATTTCAGGTGTAGAACCAGAATACATTGATCCGATTAATGGACGCCTCGGACCTAGCTTGGATCACCTGATGGGTACCGATCAATTAGGCCGAGATATGTTAAGTCGTGTTCTATCTGGTGGAAGACAATCAATTTATATAGGCGTAATTGCTTCTTTTCTAGCAAATCTAATCGGAACCGTATTGGGTGCAACTGCTGGATATTTAGGCGGCAAAATAGATGCAGTTGTAATGCGGGTTTCTGAGCTTGTAATGACCTTCCCACAGCTGATTTTAGTGCTTATTTTCGTTTCGCTCTTAGGCCAAGGAATCAATAATGTAATCATTGTCTTTGCACTGACTGGATGGATGACAACTTTCCGATTAGTTAGAGGAGAATTCTTCTCCCTTCGCGAAGAAGCTTTCGTTGAAGCAGATCGCGCCTTTGGATTTTCAAAACCCCGAATTATCTTTAGGCATATTCTGCCAAACACATTGAGCCCAATTGTTGTCGCATTTACGATCAATATCGCAATCTTCATTATTGCTGAAGCGGGACTCTCATTCTTAGGACTCGGCGTTCCTGTGACTACGCCAACTTGGGGCAACTTGCTAACAGCAGCACAAAACCCTGTGGTCGTAGATGAATATTGGTGGCTATGGGTATTTCCCGCAATGTCGAT
>CAZUWN010000028.1:7536-10232 GCA_964624105.1 uncultured Candidatus Planktophila sp.
ATGCGCGACATCCGTGGCGCAAAAATAGGCATGATTTTCCAGGACACGCTTTCTTCGCTAAACCCTGCCCATAAAGTGGGACGCCAAGTAGCTGAAAGTCTTTTGCAGCACTTTCCTATCTCTAAAGACGAGGCTCGTACTCGAGTAGTTGAGCTCTTTAGAAAGCTTGGTATTCCTGATCCAGAACGTCGCTATGAGGCTTACCCGCATGAGTTTTCGGGGGGTATGCGCCAACGCGTGATGATCGCAATTGCTACTATCTGCGAACCAGATTTAGTGATTGCCGATGAGCCAACTACAGCTCTGGATGTAACTATTCAAGCTCAGATTATGACTCTACTCAAAGATCTGCAAAAAACTGCAGGTAAAACTTTCATTCTTATTACTCACAATATGGCGCTGGTATCAGAAGTCGCAGACCATGTGGCCGTAATGTACTTAGGTCGAGTTGTTGAATATGGCACTGTAGAACAAGTTCTTCGCGACCCACGCCACCCATACACAAAAGCTTTGATGGCAAGCGTTCCAAATTTAGATGCCGATAAGAACGTTGAATTACAAACTGTTGATGGGCAAACGCCATCGCCTGCAGAGGTTACAGTTGGCTGCGAGTTTGCCGGACGCTGCCCTTACGTAATTGCTGCATGCAGAGAGAAAACAATTGAGATGACACAAGTAAATCCAGGTCATGACGTCCGCTGCATTCGTTTGGATAAAAACGGAAAACTACCTGTTCTGACTGGAGGTGCTTGAAATGAATAACACTCGCACACCTCTATATAAAGTCGGACAGATTAAAAAGCACTTTCCTGTTTTAGGTGGAATTTTAAGGCGCACCAAAGGGTATGTAAAAGCTCTTGACGGCGTTGATCTTGAAGTTTTCCGCGGTGAAACAATTGCTGTCATTGGTGAATCGGGATGCGGAAAAACAACTCTCGGACGTATGTTGGCATTGCTAGATAAGCCGACCGGCGGAGAACTTTCGTTTGACTTTGGGCAGGGACTTCAAGATGTAACTAGTTTGCGTGGCGCAGATCAGATGCGCTTCCGCAAAAAAGTCCAAATGATCTTTCAGGATCCATACACTTCATTTAATCCGCGCCAACGTGTTGGTGCTGCGATGGATGAGGTTCTTCGTGTGCACGGCGTTAATGACGAAGCAGAAAGAACAGCGCGAATTCTGGAAGCCTGCGAAATGGTCAACATTCGCCCCGAATATCTGCAGCGCTACCCACATGAGTTCTCAGGTGGCCAGCGCCAGCGTTTAGCAATTGCGCGCTGTTTAGCGACAAAGCCAGAGCTGATCATTGCCGATGAAATCGTTTCGGCTCTTGATGTTTCTATTCAAGCTCAAATAGTTAACCTACTTTTGAAGATTCAAAAAGAAACCGGTCTGTCATTTATTTTCGTCACTCACGATGTAGCCGTTGCTCGCTATGTAGGACATCGAGTCGCAGTTATGTATTTGGGCAACGTGGTTGAAATTCTTCCAGCCGATTCACTACCTGAGGCAGCAGAGCATCCTTATACGATCGCGCTTTTATCTGCGGTTCCCAGCATGAATCCAACTGCTAAAGAGCAACGAGTTGTATTACAAGGAGAAGTACCTAGCCCAATTGATATGCCAAGCGGATGTGCTTTCTCAACGCGCTGTCCAGCAGTTATGGATATCTGTCGAACCGAACGACCAGTATTAAAAATTTCAAACATCTCAAAGGGTGATCATCAGGTCGCCTGCCACTTAAATAAAGGAGCAAAGTAATGGCGACCAATCCAAAACTTCTAAGAGGCGTAGTACCTCCAGTTTGTACGCCTTTCACTGCTGATTATGAAGTCGACGAGAAATCTCTTCGCCGCTTGGTCAACCACCTCATTGATGGCGGAGTCCATGGTCTTTTTGTTCTTGGTTCAACCAGTGAGGTTGCCTATCTAACTGACAAGCGACGTGCAGATGTAATTCGTATTGCAATTGATGAAACTGCAGGACGGGTCCCAGTTGTTGCTGGCGCTATAGATATGACAACGCTTCGTGTTAACGAACATGTACGTGCCGCTGTAGCAGCAGGCATCGACGGAATAGTTATAACTGCGCCGTTCTATGCTCGCACACACCCAGAAGAAATTGCACTTCATTTCAGACTAGTCAAAGAAGAATGTGGCGATGTTCCTCTATATGCGTATGACATTCCTGTCGCTGCAAATAACGTAAAACTTGAAACTGCTACGGTGCTAAAACTAGCTAAAGAGGGTGTTATTCAAGGGCTAAAGGACTCATCCGGTATGGATGCTGGAATCAGAGCGGTTGTACTTGGAGCTCAGCAGATGGGTCTAAATGAATTTGTAGTTCTCACTGGCTCTGAACTAACCGTAGATTCAGCTTTGATGGCTGGCGCTCATGGCGTGGTTCCGGGTATCGGCAATGTAGATCCAGCCGGCTATGTAAAAATCTTTGACCTAGTAGCTGCTGGTGATTACAAAGCCGCGCGGGCAGAACAAGAGCGCCTATTTGAAATGTTTAACCTAATTTATGTTGGCTCTATGGCACGCATGAGCATCGGCGCATCAGCACTTGGTGCTTTCAAAGCATCGCTAAAGCATCTTGGAATCATCGAGGATGCGCGTATGGCGCCACCTCAGATTCCGCTTAACGCCGATGAGATTGCAGCGATCATTCCATTCTTAAAGAATGCGGGTCT
>CAZUWN010000029.1:0-10201 GCA_964624105.1 uncultured Candidatus Planktophila sp.
CCATCTGTGATCGGCCGGCATTGTGAACACAAACAAAGAGAACTGTTGGCTGCTTTTTTTCATCACTCATGGCTTAAATGCTAGACCCAAGATTTAAGAATGCATCGACTTGAAAGTGAACATCTGGCAAATGAATTTAGGAAAGTGTCAGAGTCAAGAATTTAAATTAGGAATTAATGAAGATGAGCTTTAGAAGTAAAAGTAAATTAATGCAACAAAACTAATAAATAATGTGTGCGGGAGGCGGGACTTGAACCCGCACGTCCGAAGACACAGGTTCCTAAGACCTGCGTGTCTGCCATTTCACCACTCCCGCTTAAGAGTGCCTACCGTGCTGCACTAGGGAAATCTCTGGGTCTTTGTCCGAGAGGTTGTCCGCTAGATACTGGGCAAGATTAGAGGTAAGTTCGGCATAGTTACAAACGAGCGCGTACGAAAGGGTCAATCCATGGCTATAACACCTACCCCGGCAGATAAATTTACCTTCGGTCTCTGGACTGTTGGCTGGCAGGCACGCGATCCTTTCGGTGATGCAACCCGCGAAGCACTCGACCCAGTTCGCACAGTTAATGAGCTTGCAGCACGTGGTGCCTACGGTGTTACTTTCCACGATGACGACTTAATTCCATTCGGAAGCAATGACGCTGATCGTCAAGCACATATCGATCGCTTCAAAGTTGCACTTGCCTCATCAGGAATGAAAGTTCCAATGGCAACAACAAATCTATTTAGCCATCCAGTATTTAAAGATGGCGCATTTACTTCAAATGATCGCGATATTCGCCGTTATTCAATCAAGAAGACAATGCGCAATATTGATCTAGCTGCCGAACTAGGTGCTGAAATTTATGTCGCTTGGGGCGGTCGCGAAGGTGCTGAATCAGATGGTGCTAAAGATGCCTATGTGGCACTTGATCGTTTCCGCGAAGCATTTAACACACTTGGTCAATATGTTTTAGATAATGGTTACAACATCAAGTTTGCAATTGAACCAAAGCCAAATGAACCACGCGGCGATATTTTCTTGCCAACAATTGGCCACGCTTTAGCATTTATCAATTCCCTCGATCATCCAGAGCTAGTTGGTCTTAATCCAGAAGTTGGCCACGAACAAATGGCTGGTCTGAACTTTGTGCATGGAATTGCACAAGCACTTTGGCATAAGAAGTTATTCCACATTGATCTAAATGGTCAGCATGGTCCAAAGTTTGATCAAGATTTAGTTTTCGGTCATGGCGATTTAAAGTCAGCCTTCTTCTTAGTTGATCTGCTTGAACGCTATGAATACAGCGGTCCAAAGCACTTCGATTACAAACCAGCTCGTACTGAAAGCGATAAGGGTGTTTGGGAATCAGCCACTGCAAATATGCGCACTTATTTAATGCTGAAAGAGCGAGTATCAGCTTTCCGCAACGATCCACGCGTAATTAATGCAATGGCCGAATCAAATATTCCGGGCTTAGCAGAACCAACATTTGCCCCAGGTGAAACTTGGCGTGACCTCGCGAACGAGTTCCTCGATGTTGAAACAGCCGGCAAGCGCGGTTATCACTACGAAGCACTTGATCAGTTAGCACTTGAGCACCTAATGGGTGCCAAGTAAAACTAGTTCAGTTCTAAACGGAACTGCCGCGGCGTGAAACCGCATCAACTCCAGCTGAAACTAATAGCACTGCACCGGTAACAATGAACTTAATGCCGGCTGCGTATCCGAGCAAACCCATACCGTTATCAATCACGGCAACTACTAAGCCACCCAGAATCGCATCGCGCATCTTTCCCTTGCCACCGAACAAGCTAGTGCCACCAATTACTGCGGCGCCAACTGCATAGAGCAGAGTTGAAGAACCACCAGTTGTTGGCGAGATGGAGTTTTGGCGTGATGCAAAGAGCAAACCAGCGATTGCAGATAGCGCAGAACAAATTACGAATGCCGCGATGCGAATGTTTTTCACATTAATACCGGCACGACGAGCAGCTTCGGCATTTCCACCAACTGCATAGATGTGGCGACCAAATGCGGTGCGACCCAACACGAAGGTTCCGATTACAAGTAAGAACAAAATAACTGGAACTACGTAGGGAATACCTTTAAGGCTTACTAGTTCGCGATTGTTGCTGCGCTCTAAATTAAGTGCCCATACCGCAAGACCCGAAACACCAACCAAGCTAACTGTTTTGATTAACCACAACTTAAAGAGTTCAGCTTTTAAGCCAGCTTTACGGCGAGCATTTATGCGACTTAAACCAAGTAATACATAGAAAACTGAGGCGGCAATATAGAAAGCCCAACTTAAAGTAGGCGAAAGATTGCTGTTTTGAATCGCTAATACAGTTTCGTCATCAACGCGAATAGTTCCGCCTTCGCCAGCCAGAATCAGCAAGATTCCTTGGAAACCTAAGAAGGCAGCCAAAGTTACGACGAATGATGGAATTCCAAGTCGCGCAACCAAGGTGCCTAATCCAAATCCCATCGCCATGCCAACTGCAATGCTGGCAGCAAGTGCGATGTACCAAGGTTGACCATGATCAGTAATCAGAATTACTAGAACTGCACCACAAACACCTGACGCGTAACCAGCAGATAGGTCAATCTCGCCTAATAGAAGTACAAAAATTAGCCCCATGGCAATCACAATTACTGAAGCTGCTTGCGTTAATAAGTTTGCGAAGTTGCCGGGAGTTAAGAAAACACTCGACATCGAACCGAAAACAATACAGAGCACAAGTAAGCCCAAGACAGCAGGCAGTGCGCCAATATCGCCAGCTTTTACCTTTGACCAGTAATCATGTGCGGCGCTCTTTAGTGAGGTATCTTGAACTTCAACAGCTGCAGTAGAAGTGCTCATTACTTAACTCCTGCCTTGTCGACACCAGCAGATGCGCCAGTAGTGATTAACTCAATTACCTGTCTTGGGATTACCTCGTTCTTAGCAACTTGAGCTGCCATAGATCCGAGATAAAGCGCTGCGATGTTATCGGCCACTTCAAATACATCGTTGATGTTGTGGCTAATCAAAATTACGCCAAGGCCGTTATCGGCTAAGCGGCGTACTAAATTCAATACTTGTTCAGTTTGGGCAACACCTAACGCTGCGGTTGGTTCATCGAGAATAACTACCTTGCTATTCCAAAGAACAGCTTTAGCAATGGCCACGGTTTGGCGCTGACCGCCGGAAAGAGATGCCACAGTTTGGCGAATAGATTTAACGGTTCGCACGCTCAAACTATCTAGAGTTTTGCGGGCAAGTGATTCCATTGCTGATTCATCTAGCACTGGGCCCTTTTTAACTTCGCGGCCTAAGAACATATTGTGAACGATGTCTAAGTTATCGCAGAGCGCTAAATCTTGATAAACAATTTCAATACCTAAAGCAGTTGCGTCGCGAGGGCCAGTGATGTTTACAACTTTGCCATCAAATTTAAATTCACCATGATCTGGTGTGTAGATACCGGCGATGCATTTAATTAGCGTGCTCTTGCCGGCTCCGTTATCTCCAACTAGCGCGGTTACTTGTCCAGGATGTACATCGAGGTTTACATCCTTTAGAACATGTACTGGACCAAAAGATTTATTAACTCCGCGAAGCGAGAGAATCGGTTCGGTCACTTTGAGCTCCTGTTCAATTTATAAAACCGTACTGCTGAAGGTTGTCCTAGTTTGGTGTTGCCTTATCTATATTGCAAGGATCTTGATCACTCAGTTACTACTAATTAAGAAAGTTCGGCTCGAGACCATTTGGCCCCGAGCCGAACTTTTTACTTATTTAACTCTATACAGATCGGAAATTAGATTCCGTTTGCTGTGCAGAGGTCTTCGATATCAGCACAAACTGCTTCACGTGTCTGGAAGCCATCTGTGATGACGTCCTTAACGTTGGCCTTTGTGATACCGACTGGAACTAGTAGAACTGAAGGAACATCAATTGATCCGTTGTTTACTGAACCAGTTGCTGTTGTTGCTTCTTCACCGTTTAGAAGTGCAATAGCAAGAGCTGCTGCGCCTTCTGCTTCAGCCTTGATGGCCTTGTAAACAGTGTTTGAAAGGTCACCAGTAAGGATCGCGCGAAGTCCGTCTGCTGTTGCATCCTGACCTGATACGCAAACCTTGCCGTTTAGCTTGTTCTTCTTAAGAACAGCAACTGCAGCTAAGCCAAGACCTTCGTTAGCTGATACAACTGCATCAAGCTTTCCGCCAGCCTTTGACAACATCTGCTCGAAGATTGTTCCACCCTTTACGTTGTCCCAATCTGGAACTGCTTGATCGTCAACCAAAGTGTAAGACTTTGAGTCGATCAATGGACGTAGTACTGAGTCGTAACCAGCCTTGAATAGTGTTGCGTTGTTATCTGTAGGTGAACCGTTTAGGTAAACAATGCGAGCTGAAGTCTTACCAGCAGCATCTAGACATGCCTTGATGCCTTCACCTTGTAGACGACCAACAGCTTCGTTATCAAATGATACGTAGTATGAAGCTGAACCGTTAAGTGTTAAACGGTCGTAGTCAATTGTTGGAACGCCTTGTGCAGCAGCCTTATCCTGAACAGCCTTAGCTGAATCTGAATCTAGGTTAACCATGATTAGAACCTTGGCACCTGCTGAAAGCATTTGATCAGCAATTGTCTGGAATGCGGCCTTATCGCCATTTGCATTCTGGATATCGACCTTAACTCCAGCAGCATCGAATGCTGCTTGTAGGAATCCACGGTCTGCTGTTTCCCAACGTGCTGATGAAGCAGCATCAGGAAGAATTACACCAACGAAACCATCTGCGGCTTCGTCGCTCTTTGAACAACCTGTTAGTGCGATTGCTACTGCAGCAATAACTGCAGTGAACGCAATACGGCGCTTTGACATAGATTGGAACCTTTCGAAAGGTGGCACATCCCTGGTGAAACTTTTTTCAGCCAGATGAAGAGGATGAAACCTGAACTCACGCTAGACCCAAATCTGAAAAAGGTCACTAGGAGAAATCGGACATTTAGCACTTAGCCGCTAACAATTTGGTAACTGTTCACTTTGCGAATTTAGGCCGAAAAACCAGCGGAAAACGATTTATCTAGCCGAATCTTGCGCGCACGTAGGGGTAACCGATGGTTAGAAGCAAGATAGATAGGTGTAACGATAACCTTGCGCGGTGAGCCCAGAAATCAGCACTGCCGCCGAATCTACGCAAGATGCGCAAACCGCCCTTGAGGCGCACATCTTGGGCGTAGTCGCGCAGGCAATCGCTCGGGGCGCTTTTACCGGTGAAGTTCCCGCCAGCGTTCGGCTCGAACGGCCCAAGAATCGCGACCATGGCGATTACGCAACTTCGATAGCACTTCAGTTAGCTAAAGCAGCTGGCATTGCCCCGCAAGAAGTTGCCAAAATAATTGCGGCAGATTTAACGGCACTAGATGCAATCACTTCAGTTGATATTGCTGGCCCCGGTTTTATTAACATAACTTTAAATCGCGCTAGCCAAGCAGAACTAGTTCGCACAATTTTAAGTGCAGGTGAAAAATACGGTCACAGTAATTCACTTAATGGCGTAAGCATCAACCTCGAATTCATTAGTGCGAATCCAACTGGACCACTGCATTTAGGACACACTCGTTGGGCAGCAGTGGGCGATGCCCTCGGTCGCGTTCTCGCTGCAGCAGGTGCGAAAGTAACGCAAGAGTTTTATATCAACGATCGCGGAAACCAGATGGATTTATTTGGTGCATCTGTCGAAGCTGCAGCACTTGGCTTGCCGATTCCGGAAAATGGTTACCAAGGCGAATACATTGGCGACATAGCAAAAACGCTAGTTACTCAAGATAAAAGTATTTTAGATTTAGCCGGCGAAGTACGCACTACCGAATTCCGCGAACGCGCTTATAAATTACAACTTGCCCAACAACAAGGAGTTCTGGAAACTTTCCGTACTCATTTTGATGTTTGGTTCTCCGAGCGCACATTGCACGAAAGTGGCGCAGTAGAACATGGCATGGATAAGTTGCGTAAACAGGGACATGTTTTCGAACTAGAAGATGCCACATGGCTGCGCACTACTGACTATGGCGATGATAAAGATCGCGTGTTAATTAAAAGTGATGGTTCCTATACCTATTTCTCCTCCGATACTGCTTATTACATCAATAAGCGAGAACGAGGCTCTGATATCTGCATCTACATGTTGGGTGCCGATCACCATGGCTATGTCGGTCGTCTAAAAGCCACCGCTGCTTGCGCCGGAGATGACCCTGAATACAACGTGCATGTTCTGATCGGTCAATTAGTAAAGATTATGGAAGGCGGCGAGGAAGTAAAACTTTCTAAGCGCGCCGGCACCATCATTACCCTGGAAGAACTAGTAGAAAAAGTTGGCGTTGATGCTGCGCGCTACACATTGATTCGCTATCCGGTTGAAACTCCAATGGTGCTTGATGTCGATATTTTGAAATCAAATACCAATGAGAATCCGGTTTATTATGTGCAGTACGCACATGCTCGAATCGCAGGTGTTCTACGTAACGCAGCCGAATTAAATATTTCTAGCGAACTAGCTGATTTTGATCCAGCCCAACTTTCACACGATCGCGAAAATGAACTTCTTGGTTCACTTGCACAGTTCCCACGCATTGTTGCTAGCGCTGCCGAATTACGCGAGCCACATCGCGTTGCACGTTATCTCGAAGAACTTGCTGGCGTGTATCACGGCTTCTATGCCGACTGTCGCGTTTTGCCACTTGGCGATGAACCAGCAGCTGCAGTTCATTCAGCTCGTGCCGCACTATGCGCGGCAACTAAACAAACTTTGAATAACGGATTGCAACTACTTGGTGTTAGCGCACCGGAGCGGATGTAACGATGACACTGAAAAATGAATTGATGTGGTCGCACAGCGTTGATCGTAGTTCCACTGAATTATGCATCAGCGGTATCTCGGCCACAAAACTTGCTAAAGAATTTGGCACGCCAGCTTTTATTTTAGATGAAACCGATTTCCGCACCCGTGCATTAGCTTGGAATGATTCGCTGCAGGAAAACTTTGGCGATAATGCGGGCACGGTTTATTACGCTGCTAAAGCCTTTATTTGTACTGAAGTCGCTCGCTGGATAACTGATTTAGGAATCGGTATTGATGTTTGCACTTCTGGCGAGTTAGCAGTTGCCCTGGCAGGTGGCGTAAACCCAGCCAAAATTGAGGTTCACGGCAACAATAAATCCCTGAGCGAAATTGAGCGCGCAGTAGAAGTTGGCGTTGGCACCGTCGTGATGGATTCAATGCACGAAATCGAGCGCGTAGCAGCAGCTGCAACCAAGTTCGGGAAAGTGCAACGCGTTTACTTGCGCCTAACCCCTGGCATTCAAGCCCATACCCACGAATCGATTTCAACTGCGCACGAAGATGTGAAGTTTGGTTTCTCAATTGCCAGCGGTGCTGCTTGGGCGGCAATCGAAGCAGTTCGCAATAATTCTTCCCTCGAGCTGCGTGGTTTCCATTCGCATATCGGTTCGCAAATCTTTGGTGTGGAATCATTTGAATTAGCAGCAGAGCGTTTAATTGGATTACTTGCCAAGTACCGCGATGCATTTGGCAGCGAGTTGCCAGAACTTGATTTAGGTGGCGGTTACGCAATTGCTTATTTGCCCGGCGAAGTAACTGTTGCCCCAGCAGATGTAATCCCTGCACTTGCAAAAACAGTTAAGGCCGCATGTGCTGCAGCGAATTTAGCAGTGCCGCGAATTTCAATTGAACCAGGTCGCGCAATTGTTGGGCCAACCATGTTTACGCTTTACGAAGTTGGCACCACCAAAGATGTGACTCTAGAAACTGGCGAGATTCGTAAATACATTTCAATTGATGGCGGCATGAGCGATAACGCTCGCCCTGCTCTTTATGACGCAGAATATTTTGCAGTACTAGCGAATCGCACATCAACAGCCGCCGTTACAAATTCTCGGTTAGTCGGAAAACATTGCGAGACCGGCGATATTGTTATTAGTGAAATTGATTTGCCAGCAGATATCGCCCCAACTGATTTAATCGCAGTTCCAGCAACTGGTGCATATGGCCGTTCGATGGCTAGTAATTACAACCATGTGCCAAAACCTCCAGTAATTTCCGTAAAAGATGGCAAAGCCCGCGTAATTTTGCGCCGTGAGACCGAAGCCGATCTACTCAACCTCGATATTTAACGCGCATCACCCCATCTGTGAAAGAATTGGTCAATGAGCAGCGAACTTAAAACCATCTCAATTGGCATGCTTGGCTGCGGTGTTGTTGGCAGCCAAGTCGCTCGCCTGCTCCAATCTGACCAGGAAGAACTTTCCAAGCGCTCAGGAGCTGAGCTAGTCCTTAAGAAAATCGGCGTTCGCACAGCCGGTGCTCGCGAAGGAATTCCGGCCGCGTTACTAACTACTGATTTGTTCTCTGTTGTTAACGATCCAGAAATTAATATTGTCATTGAAGTCATGGGTGGCATCGAACCTGCTCGCGAATTAATTTTGGCTGCGATTGCCAATAAGAAATCAGTCATCACTGCTAACAAAGCTTTACTTGCAACTCATGGCCACGAATTATTTAATGCCGCCGATGCTGCAGGTGTAGATCTCTATTACGAAGCAGCTGTTGCGGGTGCGATTCCGATTATTCGTTCAATGCGTGAATCACTAGCCGGCGATCAAATCACTCGCGTGATGGGAATTGTTAACGGAACTACAAATTACATTTTGACCAAGATGCATGAAGAAGGTCGCAACTTTGCCGATGTTTTAGCCGAAGCGCAGAAACTTGGTTATGCCGAAGCGGATCCGACTGCTGATATCGAAGGTCACGATGCAGCTGCTAAAGCTGCGCTACTTGCAAGCTTGGCTTTCCATAGCACTGTGACAATTGATGAAGTTTATTGCGAGGGTATTTCAAATATCAGCGCTGACGATATTGCTGCTGCCAAAGTAATGAATTCGGTAATCAAGTTATTAGCAATTGCTGAACTAACTGTGAAAGATGAAATTTCAGTACGAGTTCACCCAGTGATGTTGCCACTAACTCACCCGCTGGCAAGCGTGCGCGATGCGTTCAATGCTGTGTATGTCGAATCCGAAGCTGCTGGTCAGCTGATGTTCTACGGTCGCGGCGCCGGTGGTGCCCCAACCGCGTCTGCGATCTTGGGTGACTTAGTTGCCGTTACACGTCACCGCGCATATTCCACAGTTGGATATGGCGAAAGTGATTACGCAGATCTAGATATTGCCCCACTTGGCGATGTGAAATCACAGTTCTTAATCCGCCTCTGGGTAGCTGATAAATCAGGTGTTTTAGCGAGCATAGCCACTGTTTTTGCCAAGCAAGGCGTATCAATTCAAGGTGTTCGCCAATCTGGCATGGGTCTTGATGCTGAACTAATTGTGGTTACTCACGCAGCTACTGAAGATGATTTGGATGCAACCGTGGAAGCACTTAAGGCCATGGATATTGTTAAAAATGTGGAGAGCGTAATTCGAGTCGAAGGTGTTGGTGCGTAATGGGTTTGTTTGGAAACAAAACATCTAAATCTTCTGGCGCACATCAATGGCGCGGAGTTATCGAGGAATATCGCGATCGCCTGCCTGTGTCTGCCAAGACGCCAATTGTTTCGCTACGCGAAGGTGGCACTCCACTAATTTATGCGTGCTATTTATCTGAGCTCCTTGGTAACGATGTTTGGATTAAATTCGAAGGCACTAACCCAACTGGTTCCTTTAAAGATCGCGGCATGACCATGGCGATTTCTAAAGCCGCCGAAGATGGTGCCAAAGCAGTAATTTGCGCTTCAACTGGAAATACTTCAGCTAGTGCTGCGGCTTACGCAGTTAAAGCTGGCATGCGCCCGGTTGTGCTAATTCCAAATGGCAAAATTGCAATGGGCAAGTTAGCGCAAGCAATCGCACACGATTCAACTATCTTGCAAGTAAACGGAAACTTCGATGATTGCTTAACTTTGGCTCGCGACCTGGCAACTGATTATCCAGTTGCACTCGTTAACTCAGTTAACCCTTTCCGAATTGAAGGCCAAAAGACTGGTGCTTTTGAAGTTGTAGACATGCTTGGCGATGCGCCAGATCTGCATGTGCTGCCGGTTGGTAATGCCGGAAACATCACTGCTTACTGGAAGGGCTATCGCGAATATAACAAAGATCGCATCTCTTCTAAGTTGCCACAGATGTGGGGATTCCAAGCCGCGGGCTC
>CAZUWN010000030.1:0-4284 GCA_964624105.1 uncultured Candidatus Planktophila sp.
CTGGTTCTTATGCCGAGCTTCTAAAAATTCCTAGCTTGATGCGGCTATCTCTTGGCGGTTTAATCTTGATGATTTTCGGTTATGGCGCCACGATGTCGGGAATTCCATTATTTGCTACGCAAGTTTTAGATCTATCTCCGAAATGGTTGGGCGTAATTTTTGCCGCAAACACCATCACAATTTTTATTCTGCAACCACTAGTTTTGAAATTACTTGATCGCATTTCAAAGCAGCGAGCTTTGGTTTCAGTTGCGCTAATTTGGGCGCTTTCCTGGACATTCGTAGGTGTTGCACCGTTAGCTCCACTTTTTGTAGCTGGCATTTTGCTTGCAATTAGCCAAATAGTTTTCGCATTTGGTGAAATGGTTTGGTCACCAACTGCACCAGCGCTAGCCAATGAACTTTCACCAGAACATTTGCGAGGTCGCACTAATGCGTTAATGGGAATGCAATGGGGCGTCTCTGGGGTGATTGGACCAGCCGTTGCTGGAATCATGATTGATGCAGATTTAGGAATTCTTTGGGTAGTGCTGATGACCTTAGGCGCTCTGATCCCGATTCAGCTCTTCCGGGGCGTGAGATCAGCTACTCCGCAAACCCATGGTTAGCCCCAGATAAATGCCGCTGGGTACCTACTGAAGAATCAATAGATAGGAATCGTTACCTAACTGAAGCCGAAAAAAGGGGTAATTCGGACATATTGGTTTCATTTTTCTCTCAGGTTTAGTACCGTTCTCATCTTGAACGGGCTTTTGCCTGGGCCGGGTATAGGTGGTTTTTGCAACTTAGTTGCAGATTCTGATCTAACACAACAGAGTGAAATGGAAAGGTTTTTCAATTGGCTGATAACGCCGTGCTTGAAGTTGCTGATGACGCTCAAGAGTTCGCGCAACGTACGCCAAAGCAGATTGCCTGGATGCGTTTTCGACGCAACAAGGTTGGTGTAGCAAGCGCCTGGGTTGCCATCTTCTTCATTATGGCCGCAGTTTTAGCGCCGATTATTGTTCGCCTACTTGGCTTGAGCAACACTCAAACTTATCCAGAAACTTTAAATGAATATGCAATGCCAATTGGAAAATTTGGCGGCATGTCACTTGCTCACCCACTTGGCGTCGAGCCGGGCACTGGTCGCGATGTTCTATCGCTTCTACTTTATGGTTCTCGAATTTCTTACACCGTTGCGGTAATTACCAGCTGTACAACTATTGGTTTAGGAATGCTAATTGGTGTGACCACTGGCTATTTCCGGGGTCGCGTCGATGCGATCGTCGGTCGTTTCTCAGACTTCTTACTTTCTTTCCCAGGAACCTTCATGATTATCGCGCTTAGCTTGCCGCTGGTTCAACGCGTTGAAGCAATGGGAATTGCGAAAGATAACGCAGCACGCATTGTGGTTCTAGTAACTTTCTTCGTCTTCTTTGGTTGGCCAGGATTTGCTCGCTTAATTCGTTCGCAAGCAATGTCTATGCGCGAACGTGATTTCGTAATGGCCGCGCAAGCAATGGGTGCATCTAGCTGGCGCATTATTACTAAAGAACTACTGCCTAACTTGTGGCCAACAGCGATTGTTTTCCTTTCTCTTTCACTGCCAGGCTTCTTATCTGCCGAAGCCGTCTTCTCATTCTTGGGTGTTGGCGTGCAAGCACCAGCATCTACTTTCGGCCTAGTGCTTTCAGATGCCATTGGCTACTGGCGTGATGACCCGGCCTACCTTTTGATCCCATCAACCATGTTGGTGATCATCGTGTTATCGCTAAACCTATTAGGTGATGCGATCCGCGACGCACTTGACCCCAAGGGCAGCCGATAAGCAAGGTCAGTACAAACAACTAAATAAATCAAGTTTCTGTAGCAATACGGGAAACAGTTCAACCAAGTAATTGAGATCTCGCGAGATCAATTGCGAACTGTTAAAACCTGATTCGCGGCCGCGAGTCAGATAAATCATCTATAAGGAGGACATATGTCCAAAATGACTTCACGTCATTTGCGTCGTCGCCTTCTAGCTACAACAGCTGCAACTGCACTTCTTGCTGCTGGCGTTCTAGTAGGTACCGCAGGTACTGCAAGTGCAGCCGCCAAAACTGGTGGAACTCTGTACTTCATTACCCATGCAGAGCAATTTGATCACGTAGATCCAGCCCGTGTTTACACAGGCCGCGATATTGCGTTCTTCAACTCATACATCTACCGCAACTTGGTTTCATACAAGCCAACTGCTGGTTCAGCAGGTTCATCTCTAGTAGCTGACTTAGCAACCAACACTGGTGTGCCAAGCAATGCTGCTAAGACATGGTCATTCACACTACGTCCAGGCGTCACATGGGAAGACGGCTCAGCTGTTACTTGTGCTGATGTTGCATACGGCGTTTCACGTCCGTTCGCACAGGATGTAATCACAGATGGTCCTCAGTACCTCGTACAAGCTCTAGACATTCCTAAGAATGCTGATGGCACATCAAAGTACGCTGGTCCATACAAGAAGACCGGACAAGCACTATTCGATAAGGCAGTTTCTTGTAAGGGCAACACAGTTACCTTCAAGCTAAACCGCTCATTCGCAGACTTCAACTATGCACTTACTTACCCAGCAGGTGCACCAGTTAAGAAGTCAAAGGACACTGGCGATAAGTACGACCTAAAGCCATATTCAAACGGTCCTTACAAGATTGAGTCATACAAGATCGGCGACGAAATGGTTCTAGTTCGTAACGCTGCTTGGAAGAAGTCTTCTGACTCAGTTCGCACACCAAATGCAGATAACATCGTAGTTCGCTTCGGTCTTGCTGAAGATGTACGCGATCAGATCATGCTTGATAACTCAATCCCAAATACGCTAAGCCTTGATGGATTGTTGCCTGCAAATAACCGCGCATTCTTTGATGATCCAAAGAAGGCTAACCAGCGCATGAACGTTTACGATCCATATGTTCGCTATGCAGCAATGAACGTTTCTGCTGGCCACATGGATTGCCTAAACGTACGTAAGGCTGTGTTCTTTGCAATCAATACCCAAGCACTGATCGACCTTTCAGGTGGATCTGTTTACTACGGCGTACCTGGAGATAGCCCAG
The DNA here is from genome assembly GCA_964624105.1 of uncultured Candidatus Planktophila sp. GTDB lineage: Bacteria > Actinomycetota > Actinomycetes > Nanopelagicales > Nanopelagicaceae > Planktophila. Next base: position 3,075 of record CAZUWN010000030.1, read on the forward strand.
TTAAGCCAGTTCTAGGTCTTGACTACAAGAAGACAACTGGAAACATTCACGATCCAGCCTGGAAGATCACCGGCGCCCCTGATAAGGCTAAGGAACTTATGGCTGCAGCAAAGACCGCATGTCCTGCTGCATACGAGCGTGCTACTAACCCAGATAAGGGAATCATGTGGGACATCGCACAATCAGCCACAAACCAGAAGGCATCAGTATTGATTTCTGAAGCCCTAAAGGCTGCTGGCATTGTGATGAAGTTCAACTTCATTCCATCTGGTCAGTACTACTCAACAGTTATGGACACTACAAAGCAGAATGACATTTCATCTGCTGGTTGGGGTGCTGACTGGGCAAATGCTTCAACAGTTATTCCTGAACTCTTCACAAAAGAGGGTGGCTTTAACTTGTCACAGAACTGGAATGACGCTGCGTACGCTGCCTTCAAGAAGAAGTCAGATGCTACAAAGGTTCAAACAAACCGTGCCGTACAAGCTAAGGGATGGCAAGAACTTGGCCAGTACGTAATGGATCAATACTGGATCATCCGCCCAGTCTTCTCGAAGACACAGTTGGTATGGGGTTCAGGCGTTGGCGGAGTTTATTACTGGGAGCCACAAGGCCACTTCGGCTTTGGACAGCTCTACGTTAAGTAAACAATAACCAAAGCTAAAAAGTGTGAAGTTGAGGGTGGCCCTTTGCGGGGTCACCCTCAACCACGCAAGTATTTAAAAATAAATTTTAAGTATAGAAATTAATTAGGAGTTACCAAGATGTTGAAATATTTAGTCAGACGAATTAGTGCCACTTTGGTGGTGCTGACTTTTATCAGCATGTCGGTATTTTTAATTTTCGATGTACTGCCTATGGACCCAGCTCGTTTAACTTGTGGCAAGGCATGTTCGCCAGCTGTAGTTGAAGCTAACCGTCATCGCCTTGGCCTTGATGTGCCGGTACAGGTTCAGTATGGCCGTTGGGTAAAAGGATTATTTGTGGGTCGTACCTATGGTGAAGGTCAAGCACAGTTCACTTGCCCAGCCCCAGCCTTTGGTTATTCATTTAATCGCCACGAGTGCGTAACAGACTTATTGAAAACGGCTTTCCCGGTTACTTTGTCATTGGCAATCGGTGCTTTCTTGCTCTGGTTATTTGTCGGTGTTTCCCTCGGAATTGTGGCGGCCAGGTTTAAGAATCGATGGCCAGATCGCGCAAGTAACAT
>CAZUWN010000030.1:4384-9891 GCA_964624105.1 uncultured Candidatus Planktophila sp.
GAAGGTATTTTCAACTTACCTGGTCTTGGTCGCTTATCAATTCGCGCAGTACTAAATGACTATGACTTACCGATCATTGTTGCAACGACTATGTTGGCGGCAACTTTCTTAGTTGTCATGAATTTGTTGGTGGATATCTTGTATGCATACATCGACCCACGGGTGCGTGTTGCATGAGCGCCTTCCTGGAAGTTAAAAACCTCACCGTTAGTTTTCCAACTGAAGATGGTTTAGTACAAGCATCAAATGACATTTCATTTAGCGTTGACCGCGGTGAAACTTTGGCTGTGGTAGGTGAATCAGGTTCCGGTAAGTCTGTTACTTCTCTTGCCATCATGGGTCTGCACAATCGCAAGACAACTAATATCGATGGTTCGGCTGTATTAAATCTAGAATCTGGCCCAATCGATGTAATTAGCGCACCTGAAGAACAAGTTCGCCGTTTACGCGGTAAAGCCATGTCGATGATCTTCCAAGATCCAATGTCAGCGCTACATCCGTATTACTCAATTGGTGATCAGTTATCTGAAGCTTGGCGCCTCTATAACAAGGGCGATAAGAAGGCCGGCTTTAAGCGCGCCACTGAGATGCTTGAGTTAGTTGGAATCCCAGATGCCTCAAAGCGAGTTAAAGAATTTCCGCACCAATTCTCAGGTGGTATGCGCCAACGCGTAATGATCGCTATGGCTTTAATCAATAACCCATCGCTATTAATTGCAGATGAGCCAACAACAGCTCTTGATGTAACTGTGCAGTCACAGATTCTGCAGTTGCTTAAAGATATGCAGAAAGAATTTAACATGGCAGTTATTTTGATTACCCACGATTTAGGTGTGGTTGCCGAAGTAGCAGATCGCGTAAATGTTATGTATGCCGGCAAGATTGTTGAACAAGGTGTTGCCGAAAGCATTTATTACACGCCAGACCACCCCTACACAATCGGTCTTTTAAATTCGATTCCTCGAGTTGATCAACTAGAAGGTAAACGATTAATCGCAATTCCAGGTCAACCACCATCGCTAATTAATTTGCCGCAAGGCTGCTCATTCCGTAAGCGTTGTTCTTTTGCTGACCAAGTAGCTGACAATCTTTGCGCAACTGTTGCCCCATCTTTAGATGTGAAAGAGAGCGCGCATTTCTCTCGCTGCCACTTAACTGAAAAGCAACTTGTTGCAGCTCGTGGAGGAAAGTAAAAATGACTCAGCCAGTATTAAAAATTGAAGGCCTAAAGAAGCACTTCCCAGTTAGCACCGGTGGTGTATTTAGCAAAGGCAAAGGCGTTGTTAAAGCAGTCGATGGCGTTGACCTAGAGATTTTCGCAGGCCAAACCATTGGCCTGGTTGGTGAATCAGGTTGCGGTAAGACAACTGTTGGTCGCACCGTTCTAAAGCTTTACGAACCAACTGCCGGCACCATCGAATTTAATGGCGAAGACATCACAAAGTTAACTCCAAAACAGATGAAGCCACGTCGCGCCCAGATGCAGATGATCTTCCAAGATCCATTTGCTTCCCTTAATCCACGTCAAACAGTGGGCACCTTGATCGGCAATACTTTTGATATTCAGAAAATTACTCCTGAGGGCGGCAAGGTTGAAGAAATTCAACGTTTAATGAAGCGTGTGGGTCTAAACCCAGAGCACATTAACCGCTACCCACATGAGTTCTCAGGCGGCCAGCGTCAACGTATTGGCGTGGCTCGCGCCATTGCCCTTAAGCCAAAACTAATCGTGGCAGATGAGCCGGTATCGGCCCTTGATGTATCGATTCAAGCCCAGGTTGTTAATTTGCTTGAAGATCTGCAAGAAGAATTCAACTTGTCTTACCTCTTTGTGGCGCATGATCTATCTGTTGTGCAGCACATTTCAGATCGTGTAGTTGTTATGTACTTGGGCAAAGTTATGGAAGATGCCGATAAGAAAGATCTCTTCGCAAATCCACGCCACCCTTATACCCGGGCGCTTTTATCGGCAGTTCCAGTACCTGATCCAAAACTTGGTCGCGCCCGCGAACGCATTATTTTGCAGGGCGATCTACCGAGCCCAGTTAACCCACCAGCCGGTTGCGTATTTAATACTCGTTGTTGGAAAGTGCAGGATAAGTGCCGCACTGAAGTTCCGGCGCTTCTGCAAATCAAACCGGGCCACAAGATTGCTTGCCACTTCCCAGAGCCGGCAAGTAACTGAGTTGTTCGCTAACTAGTTTTAACAATTAGCAAAGCCCCGAACCAATTGGTCCGGGGCTTTGCTAATTAATCTTATTAAGCCAAAGTTCCATCAACAGCAATTACATTAGTCCCATAAGTGATCTTCAAATTAAGTGGAACACCCTTTTTAGCATCACAAGCAACTCCATATTTAAATGAAGTTGATGCTCCTGCAGCAAGTGCTTCTAGCGGTGCACCATTAATGCCACTATCGCCATCTAGAACTTCAGAACAAAATGCTGAACCAGATTCCACAATTAGACTCAAGGTCGAAAGATCAAGATCTGCAGAGCTGCCATTAGTTACATTCATGCTAAACACGTTAGCCACTTGGCCCTTAACGAAGTTTGAGGCAAAAATTGTTGGCGTAAAGGCGGCCGGTGTTGAAACAGTTAGCGAAACACCATCACCTAGATCAAGCGGAGAATCAAAACCGATAGTCGCAGTTGGTGCTGCTTCTTCAACCGCGGCTAATTCAGAGGCTGGTAGTTCCTTAGGCGCCTTATTTCCGCAGGCCGTCAGAGATAGAGATGCGGCTACGAAGGCCACGGCTGACAGAACAGCTAATGACTTCTTATTCATAATTTCTCCTTGCTTGATTAATGACTATGACGAAAGGGTAACAGCGCTAATTACCAGATGCTCACTCGCTCGCTTTCAGCCAGCCATAATTTGTCGCCTTCGGTGACTTCAAAAGCAGCATAAAAGTCGGTGAGATTGGCAATGATTGCGTTGCATCGGAACTCATATGGGGAATGCGGATCTGTAGCAATACGACGACGTAACTCTTCGGCACGGACTTTTCCGCGCCAGGCTTGTGCCCAAGATAGGAAGAAACGTTGTTCGCCCGTTAAACCATCAATCACCGGCGCCTGAGCGCCCTTTAGAGCCAATTTATAGGCTTTAAATCCAATTGCTAACCCACCAAGGTCACCAATGTTTTCTCCGACCGTTAGCGCCCCGTTTACATGGATATCTGGGGTCTCTTCCGGAAAGAGCGCATCAAATTGTTTAATCAACATATTGGCGCGTTTTTCAAATTCAGTGCGATCGTTCTCTGTCCACCAATCGATCATGTTGCCATCGCCATCGAATTTAGAACCTTGATCATCAAAGCCGTGGCCGATCTCGTGTCCGATAACTGCCCCAATGCCGCCGTAATTGGCTGCGATATCAGCGGTTAGGTCAAAGAAAGGTGGCTGCAAGATCGCTGCTGGGAAAACGATCTCATTCTGAATCGGATGGTAATAAGCGTTAACGGTTTGCGGGGTCATCAACCATTCAGTTTTATCAACCGGTTTGCCAATCTTGGCGAGTTCAATATCGCGGGCAAATTTGGTGATTCGGCCAATATTTTCAAAGAGGCCATCGCGGTTGATTGTTAACGCCGAATAATCGCGCCACTTATCGGGGTAGCCGATCTTTGGTGTGAACTTAGCTAACTTAGCCAAAGCCTTAGCTTTGGTTTCTGGGCTCATCCAGGAAAGCTCATTAATGCTGATGCGGTAGGCCTCAATTAAATTTGCAACGAGTTCCAGCATCGCAACTTTGGCCGCTTCTGGAAAATGGCGCTGCACATAAATCGAGCCAATGGCCTCGCCAAGTGCGCCTTCGACAAAGGAAATTGCGCGCTTCCAACGAACTCGAATTTCTGGGGTGCCCGATAAAGTCTTGGCATAGAAATCAAAGTTCTGGTTTACAAATTCCTCTGGCAGATAGGCAGCAGCACCTGAAATTAACTGCCACTTAAGCAACGCCCGCCAAGGTGCGGGATCAAAATTTTCTAGGATCGCAGATAGCCCAGCAAAAAATGGCGGCTGCTGCACAACTAGCTCGTTAAAAGCAGGCTTTGGAATCTGGCTGTACTCAAGCCAAGTGGCCCAATCAAAATGTGGGGCCAGGGCGCATAGTTCTTCGAAGTTCATTTTGTTGTAGGTCAGCTCAACATCGCGATCTTTAACTTGATCAAAGTGATGTGATGCAATCTGGGCTTCTAGGTTATAAATCGCATCGGCTAACTCAGCGCCACCATCTATTTTGGCAAGTGCAAACATCTTAGCCACATGGATTTTGAAGGCCTGGCGAATTTCTTCATATTGTTCTTCGCGATAGTAAGCCTCGTCGGGAAGTGACAATCCACCTTGTCCCAAATAAACAATATTCATTTCCGAGTTCATGGCATCGCCATAAATACCTAACCCAAATGCGCCACCTAATCCGCGCATTTCGAGATCTGCCATCACCCGAATAAATTGATCGCGAGTTTGGATTGCATCAATCGCAGCAAGATCTTCAAGCAGGGGAGAGATGCCAGCCTTGGCAATTGCCTCGGTATCTAAAAAGCAGTCATACAAATCGCGAATCTTCTGGGCATCACCATCGCCTTTGGCGGTCTCGATAATGTCGCGAACCTGAGCTTCGGCCTCTAAATAAAGTTGGTAAGTGATTCCGTCGGATGAGCGATCTTGCGGGATCTCATGGTTTTTTAGCCAAGCGCCATTGAAATATCGATAGAGGTCATCTTGCGGACGAAATGAGTTATCGATGTGAGAACTATCGATTCCGCTTGTTAGTGGCTTAGCATTCGGCTTGGTCATGGTTTCCCTTGCGCATTTAGAGTGGTTTTAAATGTAGTTGAAGGTTCAACTTTTAATCTACACTTAACCTTATGGCAGTCGAAAAAATGGTTCAAGGTGAAAAGACCATCAGCGCAGGAAAAAAAGGTGAGCCCAATTGGCTGACCCCAACCGAGATGGCTGCTTGGCGTAGATATATCGTTGCCAGCCGGCGCTTGATTGAAGCGCTTGATAGTGATTTAGATCAACATGATTTATCGATGGCTGACTATGAAATTTTGGCCCAATTAAGTGATGCCCCAGATCGCCGTATGCGCATGGCTGAACTAGCCGAAATTGCCATGCTTTCGCGCTCGCGCCTTTCACATCGAATGAAGGTTATGGAAGAAGCTGGCTGGGTTCGGCGCGAAGCTTGCCCAGATGATAAACGTGGCTTCTTTGCCGTTATGACGGCTAAAGGTTGGAAAGCAATTGTCGCTGCCGCCCCTGATCATGTGGCAAGTGTGCGATCAAGATTTGTAGATAAATTAAGCAAGGCTGATCAAATAGTTTTAGCCGAAATATTTGAGCGAGTAGGAAATGATTTAAGAGATGAGATTAAGTAAGTAGTTAGATTGAAAAATTTGCACAAAAAAATCCCCGCCACATAAAGTGGCGGGGATTTTTAATTGTTGATGACTACTTCTTCTTAGCAGCCTTCTTGCGGCGCTTTGGAGCAGCCTTCTT
>CAZUWN010000031.1:0-9867 GCA_964624105.1 uncultured Candidatus Planktophila sp.
CCGTCGTGACCAATTAAATTAACTGGGATCGTGCCCAGTTCTAAACTGCGAACTAAAACATTGACGGCTGCAACATGTGTAAGTGGCAGCAGTAGTGACCAAGTTTCACCAAAGTTTGCATTTAAAAATTTGTTGGAAGCTTTGGCAGAAGCCAGCAGAGCACCTGCACTAAGTGAAATTTCCTTGTTGGCACCAGTGCTGCCGGTCGAGGTAACCAGAACCGCCGTCTTTGCCTCAACCTCAGTACTAGTTACAGCGCCAAAGCCAAGAGCTGGGCCATCGGAAACCAAGGCCTTAGCAAGGCTGGCCATAATCTGTGTGGTTGACCACGCCCCGTCTATTGGGCTCACTATTCGTTGTGACTTGGTATCCATATCGCCCGTAGGCTATCGCTCCTAGACCAAGCTTTCACTTCCTGGAGGAAAAATGAGCAAGCCAATTAAGCGAGATTTTGGAAGTCGCGAGATTCCGAAGTGGACAACCGCTCCAGGTGGCGAGAACTTCAAAGATATTAAGTATGTAGTTGGCGATGGCATTGCAAAAATCACGATCAATCGCCCAGAAGTTCATAACGCATTTCGCCCACAAACTTTGGCTGAACTAAAGAGCGCATTTGATCTAGCGCGCGATAACACTGAAGTTGGCGTAATTATTTTTACCGGCGAAGGCACTCAGGCATTTTGTTCAGGCGGCGATATAAATGTTCGTGGCGATGATGGTTACTTAGGTGATGATGAAGTTGCTAAGCAAGGTATCGGGCGACTAAATGTTTTAGACCTTCAAGTACAAATTCGTCGCACTCCAAAACCAGTTGTCGCAATGGTTGCTGGTTGGGTAATCGGTGGCGGACATGTTTTGCATGTGGTCTGTGATTTAACGATTGCTGCTGATAACGCACTCTTTGGTCAGACCGGCCCAATGGTTGGCTCATTCGATGGCGGTTATGGTTCCGGTTTACTAGCAGCCAGTGTGGGCCAGAAGAAAGCTCGCGAAATTTGGTTTATGACTCGTCAATATGATGCGCAAGAAGCGCTGCAGATGGGTTTAATCAACACGGTCGTGCCGCTTGCAGAGTTAGAAGCTGAAACTGTTTCCTGGTGTCGCGAAATGCTACGCAATTCACCAATGGCACTTCGTTTGCTAAAGGCGAGCATGAATGCCGCCGATGATGGTTTAGCAGGCGTGCAGCAATTAGCCGGAGATGCCACCTTGTTGTTCTATATGACTCAAGAAGGTCAAGAAGGTCGCGACGCTTACAAAGAAAAGCGCGCTCCTGATTTTGGCAAATTCCCTAAGCGTCCGTAACTAACCCAAATGATTGATCAATTACTTGCTTCCATGCAGGTAGTTGCGCTGCCGCTAAAAAGTAAGTTTCGTGGCATCACCGTGCGCGAAGTTGCTCTCTTTCAAGGCCCGGCAGGCTGGGGCGAATTCGCACCATTTCTTGAGTATGACGATCGTGAAAGTTCGACTTGGCTATTAAGTGCCATAGATGCAGCAACGAACCCAGCGCCAATGGCGCACCGCGGCTTTATCAAAGTTAATGCGACTCTGCCAGCCTTAAATAGCGCAAAAGAGATTGAAGAATTGCTGCAATCTTTTGCAGGTTGCGACACAGTAAAAATTAAAGTTGGCGAGAATCTAGGCGAAGATATTGTGCGAGTTGCTCGAGTCAGGGCACTTCTGCCGAAAGCCAAACTAAGACTTGATGTAAATGGTGGTTGGAGCGTTGAACAAGCTCTAATTGGTCTTTACGAAATTTATGAAGAAGTTGGACCGTTGGAATATGTTGAACAACCTTGTGCAACGCTAGAAGAACTTCGCCAACTAAAAGAAAAACTAGCCTTTGAAATTAAGATTGCCGGTGATGAAGTAATCCGTAAAGCAGAAGATCCATTTGCAATTAATCTGCAAGGCGCTGTTGATATTCTGATGCTCAAGGCTGCCCCACTTGGTGGAATAACTCGCGCTCGCGAAATTGGCGCTCATCACAAATTACCGATGGTGGTATCAAGTGCTTTAGATAGTGCAGTTGGCATTAGTTACGGCTTACAACTTGCTGCTTCGTTGCCATCGCTTGATTATGCGTGTGGGTTAGCAACTGGCCAGTTATTGAGCGCGGATATCGCAGAGCTGCCATTAAAAAATGGCGAACTAGCCGTTCATTCAGTTTCACCAGACGCCGATTTGTTAGCGAAGTATGCTGTTCCAGTTGAGCGGTTAACTTGGTGGAAAGAGCGCACAAAGCGTGCTTTTTATGCTGGTGCCGAAAGTGAAGTTAAAGCGAGAGGCTGGAACTGGTGAATACCTCAACCTCGCTAGCACGAGTCGTAGTTCGCCAATTAATTGAAGCGGGAATTACTGATGCGGTAATTTCACCAGGATCACGCAATGCTCCTTTATCACTGGCCATGTATGCCGCTGCTGAAAAGGGTTTTCTAAAGTTGCATATTCGAATTGATGAAAGATCAGCTGCCTATTTTGCTTTAGGTTTAGCAAAAGCAAGTTCTCGCCCAGTGCCAATTGTTTGCACAAGTGGCACTGCAGTGGCGAACTATCACCCCGCAGTACTAGAGGCGCATCACAGCAATGTGCCATTACTCGTTCTAACTGCAGATCGTCCAGCAATTTTGCGACGCACTGGTGCCAATCAAACAACAGAGCAAGCTCGCATCTTTGGTAACGCTGTGCGCTATTTTGCTGATGTTTCTGGGGGAGTATTCCCACTTGAACTTCCACTTGATTCGCTGCACCGAGGCCCAGTGCATTTAAATTTACAATTCGAAGAACCACTGCTTCCAGATGAGGACAGCAATTGGTTAGATGAAATCAAAGTCGCCCCTAGAGATAAACCGACAGGTAAATCAGCCGGAACTTTGAAAGTAAATACCAATAGAGGCGTATTGATTATCGGACATGATCGTGGTGGCTTAACTGTTGCTGAAGTTTCCAAAATTGCTACCGATTTAGAGTGGCCGGTAATTTCCGAAGATCCACTTTCTTTTCCAGAAGCGATTTCGCATGCCGCTCTTTTCTTAGCTTCACCTGCAATCCGCAAGAACTTGGTCCCAGAAATGGTTGTAGTTATTGGTCGCACCACGCTTTCGCGCCCAATAAATGCCCTGATTGCCTCGGCTAAGACGCAAATTGTGATTGATCCACGAATGGCAACTGTTGATACCTATCGCGTTGCAGATCAACGATTTATCGCAGCCCCTAAAGTTGTTTCAAAGCCAGCTGACCCAGAATGGCACGACCAATGGCGCAAATTAAGTCAGCGCACAGCCAAGCTAGTAAGTGAAATATCTAATTGGTCGGAAAGTGCTTTAGCTCGTGAGCTAGCTAGTCAGTTAACTGGTGCGGTTTTCATCGCATCATCAAGACCCATTCGTGATCTGGAAAGTTTTGCTACCCCGCGCACTGGAATCGAAACCTTTGCTAATCGCGGGCTAGCTGGCATCGATGGCAACATTTCAACCGCGCTCGGAATTGCAACTGCTCGCCCGAGTGCAACGGCAATTATTGGCGACTTAGCTTTCTTACATGACTTAACTGGTTTAGTTGGAAACACTTCGGCCAACTTGCGCATCATCGCAATTAATAATGATGGTGGTGGAATTTTCTCAACTCTGCCACAAGCAAACGTGGCTGGATTTGAAACTGTGTTTGGAACTCCGCATGGCTTAGATTTAGAAAAAATAGCAGCCGGGCTTGGCATAAGTGCGAAAACTATTTCGTCCTTCGCCGAGTTAAAGAGCGAGCTGGCTAAACCAATTTCTGGAATTTCAGTATTAGTTTGTCAGATGCCTAACCGCGAGAGTAATGCGGCACAGCTAAAAGCACTTGTTGCTAATTTAGAATCAATTTAAAGCGCTGCGCATCGGCGCAAATTTTGCTTCACTTTCAGCTAACTCTTTCGCTGGCAATGAGCCATTAACAATTCCACAGCCCGCAAAAATTCGGATTTCTTTTCCAGAAATCTGACCACAACGCAGTGCAATTCCTAGTTCGCCATCACCTGAAGCATCTATCCAACCCACAGGACCGGCATATCGCCCCCGATTTATACCTTCATTAGCGTTAATTAACGCGAGCGCTTTCTGAGTCGGTGTTCCACAAACAGCTGCAGATGGATGCAATTTTTCCAGCAATGAGAAGCTGTCAACCTGCTTAGTTGTTTCAACCAAAGCCCCGGTTACATCGGTAGCTAAGTGCATGACATTGGTTAAGTGCAATACAAATGGTGATTCCGGCACGTTAGTTGATGAGCAGAATGGTTCGAGAGCATCGGCAACTGAGCGCACTGCGTAGTTATGTTCTTCGAGATCTTTGGAAGAACGAGCCAGCGAACCAGCTAGTGCTAAGTCGCGTTCGTCGTCGCCAGTTTTACTAATCGTGCCAGCTAATACTCGCGAGGTAACCATGCCTTTGCTTAAGCGCAGCAATAGTTCAGGCGTTGCACCAACTAAGCCGGCAACTGCGAAATTCCAAGTTGAAGGATATTCACTTGCTAAATTGCGTAAGACGCTGCGAATATCAATTTCGCTATCTGCATGTGCACTTTGATCACGCGCTAGAACAACTTTATCTACATTGCCACTTTGAATTTCGCGAACCAACTTGGTTACTTGATCTTCCCAGTCACTCTTACTAATTGGCTCATCTTGCCAAGTTAACTTAGCTGAAGCAGAAATTGTTTTTTCGGTAGGCAAAATTGGTTGGGCAATATCACCAATCCAAGTCAACCAAGATTTTCCATTTCGTTGACCAACAATTACTTTTGGAATTACTAAAACTGATTCTTCAGATTCTGAAAATGAAAACGAGGTAAACAAAACCGGCCCAGTGCCACTTACATGCACGGCATCTGCAACCGAGAATGTTTCAACTTGGTTATGCCACCAAGTTCGCGCATCGTTAAATCGATTAGGACCACTAACTGTGGTGCTGGCATGAACGCCCCAACCAACTAAGCCATCGCCACCGCGCACCCAAGCAATCGGGGCATCTGCTGGCAATAGATCTAAGAGCGGTAAATGCTCACCCAGGCGGACGGTATTGATTGAAATCATCGTGGCGCCCTTTCCTTGGGTAAAAATCTTGAATAACTCGCACTTGAAGTTGTAGCCGAGCCTACCTTTAGAGAGAATGCACCTATGTCGCGCGCTAATTTGAATAAAGACCCCGATGAAGTAGCGGCGATGTTTGATGGCGTTGCCAAACGCTACGACCTAGTTAATGACCTGCTGAGTTTGGGTCGTACTAAAGCTTGGCGCCGCTCGACTACCGCGATTATTGCGCCAAAGGCCGGTATGAAGATTCTTGATCTGGCCGCCGGAACTGGCTCATCTTCTGAACCATTAGCAGCAGCTGGCGCCGATGTGATTCCTGCTGATTTTTCCGAAGGAATGCTGGCTGCTGGCCGCAAAGCCCGCCCACATCTGCCATTTACTAAGGCCGATGCCCTGAATCTGCCCTTCAAAGATGGCGAATTTGACCTAGTGACCATCTCTTTTGGCCTGCGTAATACCAATGATTTCGACCTTGCCCTGCGCGAGATGCTTCGCGTGACCAAGAGCGGTGGCCGCATCGTGATCTGCGAATTTAGCGCTCCGGTCTGGCGTCCGTTTCGTAACATTTATACCAATTATCTGATGCGTGCCCTGCCCTTCATCGCCCGCAAAACTTCTTCAAATCCTGATGCCTATGTTTATCTGGCTGAATCAATCAGGGCTTGGCCAAATCAAGTGGCCCTGGCCGAACACATTACAAAGGCTGGTTGGCTAAACGTTGGTTGGCAAAACTTAACTGGCGGGGTTGTTGCAGTTCACAGCGCTGTAGCGCCGTAGCGGTCATAAGTACCGCTTACCCGAGAATAGGATTACGCCTGTGACTGGAACAAGTAATCCATACATCCCGATTCTCGTAATCGGGGCGATTGGCCTCGGATTCGCCATCTTCTCAGTCGGCATCTCATTAATCACAGGTCCAGCCCGCTACAACCGAGCCAAGCTCGATGCATATGAATGCGGAATCGAACCTTCACCACAAGCTGCCGAAGGTGGCCGTTTCCCCGTTAAATATTTCTTAACGGCAATGCTTTTCATTATTTTTGATATTGAAATTGTTTTCCTTTATCCCTGGGCAGTGACTTTTGATCAACTAGGTCTATTCGGATTAGTTGAAATGGGAATTTTCATTGCCACAGTTTTTGTAGCTTTTACCTATGTGTGGCGCCGCGGTGGATTGGAATGGGATTAATTTAAATGGGTCTAGAAGAGAAATTACCTAGTGGGTTTTTATTAACCTCAGTTGAAAAACTTGCCGGTTACATGCGCAAGAACTCACTGTGGCCAGCAACTTTTGGTTTGGCATGTTGTGCAATTGAAATGATGGCAGCCGGTGCTGGTCGTTACGACTTAGCTCGTTTCGGAATGGAAGTTTTCCGCGCATCCCCACGTCAAGCAGATTTAATGATTGTCGCTGGTCGCGTTTCAAACAAGATGGCGCCAGTTCTTCGCCAGATTTATGATCAAATGGCAGCGCCAAAATGGGTTATCGCAATGGGTGCATGTGCATCTTCCGGCGGAATGTTTAACAACTATGCAATCGTGCAAGGTGTTGATCACGTAGTACCAGTTGATATTTATCTACCTGGTTGCCCACCACGTCCAGAAATGTTGATGGATGCAATTCTTAAACTGCACGATCAAATTTATGTTGAAAAGCTTGGTCCAAACCGCGAATTAGTTATTAAAAACGTTGAAGCAGCAGCTCTTGCGGCCCTTCCAACCCATCAAATGAAGGGGTTGTTAGCGTAATGAGTAATGATGAGCGCGGTTCTTTCGGAACTCACGGCACTGGCGATACTTCAGGTTATGGCGGGCTAGTTCGCAATCAAGTAAATGCGGGCTCTACCGAACGTCCATACGGTGGGTATTTTGATCAAGTAGCTGATGATCTAGAGCGTGCTTATCCTGATTTCGCTGATGCAATTGAGCGCGTAGTTGTTGATCGTGGTGAATTAACACTGCACATCAAACGCGAACGTTTAGTTGAAGTTTCGCTGATTTTGCGTGATCGCCTTAAGTTTGAAAACTGTTTAGGTGTTAGCGGTGTTCATTATCCAGCCGATACCAACCGTGAACTGCACGCCGTTTATCCATTGCTTTCGATGACTAACAACCAACGCATTCGTCTTGAAGTTAGCGTGCCTGATTCTGATCCACACATTCCCTCACTTGTTGAAGTTTGGGCTGGCAATAACTGGAACGAACGCGAAACTTTTGACATGTTCGGAATTATTTTTGATGGTCACCCAGGACTTACTCGCATCTTGATGCCAGATGATTGGCAAGGACACCCACAACGTAAAGATTATGCACTCGGTGGAATTCCAGTTGAGTACAAAGGTGCAACAACTCCGCCACCTAACGAACGTAGGTCATACAAGTGAGCACATACGTAGATCCATACGCATCCTCTCGCGAAACTACCGAAGGAACTGTTTTCTCAGTTACCGGTGGTGATTGGGATTCCCTAGTTACTGAAATTGGTCAGGCGAAAGAAGAGCGCGTTGTCGTAAACATGGGTCCTCAGCACCCATCAACTCACGGCGTGCTTCGCTTAGTTCTAGAACTTGAAGGCGAAACAGTTACTGAAGTTCGTTGCGGAATCGGTTATTTGCATACCGGTATTGAAAAGAACACCGAATATCGCAGCTGGACGCAAGGCGTTACTTTCGTAACTCGCATGGATTATTTGTCACCAATTTTCAATGAAACCGCTTACTGCTTAGGTGTTGAAAAACTTCTAGGTATCGAAGCACCAGAGCGCGCAAACCAGATTCGCGTGATGATGATGGAGTTCAACCGCATCTCATCTCACATGGTTGCCCTCGGCACTGGCGCCCTCGAACTAGGCGCACTTTCACCGATGATCTTCTGCTTCCGCGAGCGTGAACGAGTCCTTGATATCTTCGAATTAGTTTCAGGTTTACGCATGAATATGGCTTATGTGCGTCCAGGTGGCGTTGCCCAAGATCTACCAAAGGGTGCAATCGCCAAGATTCGCGAGACTGTTGCTGAACTTCGCAAGAACTTTAAAGATAACGAGAAACTTCTAGTTGGTAACTCAATCTGGATGAAGCGCACCGAAGGTATTGGTTACTTAGACCTTGCTGGCGCAACCACTCTTGGTATTACTGGCCCAGTTCTTCGTTCAACTGGTTTGCCTTGGGATCTACGCAAGATGGCGCCATATTGTGGTTACGAGCAATATGACTTCGATGTTGTGACTGCTGATACTTGCGATGTTTATGGTCGTTTCCTAATTCGCATTGCCGAACTAGAACAGTCACTTCGTATTATTGAACAAGCTTGTGACAAGTTAGAAAAATCTGAAGGCCAACCAGTAATGGTTGCTGATAAGAAAATTGCTTGGCCATCACAACTAGCTGTTGGTAATGACGGAATGGGTAACTCACTCGATCACATTCGCGAAATCATGGGCGAGTCAATGGAAGCTTTGATTCACCACTTCAAGTTAGTAACTGAAGGATTCCAAGTTCCAGCTGGTCAGGTTTATGTCGCAATCGAATCTCCTCGTGGTGAACTTGGCGTGCACTTAGTTTCTGACGGCGGCACTCGTCCGTATCGCGTTCACTTCCGCGAACCATCTTTTAATAACTTGCAATCAACTTCTGCAATGTGTGAAGGCAGCATGGTTGCCGACATTATCGGCGCAGTTGCCTCGATTGATCCAGTTATGGGCGGGGTTGATCGCTAATGGCATATACCGATGATCAGTTAGCAGTTATGGAAGCAATCATCACTCGCTACCCACGTAAGCGTTCTGCAATCATGCCGTTGTTGCACTACAGCCAATCAATTACTGGCTATATCAATAACGAAGGTATCGAAATTATTTCTGAACTATTAGAGCTAGAAAATGCCGAAGTAACTGCGGTTTCTACTTTCTACACTCAATACAAAAATCAGCCAGTAGGCGAGTACCACGTAGGCGTTTGCACGAACACGCTATGCGCGGTGATGGGCGGAGACGCTATTTTCGCTGGTTTGAAAGAGCACCTAGGCGTTGAAAATGATGGCGTAACAGCCGATGGCAAAGTTTCACTTGAACACATTGAATGTAATGCGGCTTGCGATTACGCACCTGTAGTTATGGCGAACTGGGAATTTTACGATAACCAGACTGTCCAATCGTCTAAAGATTTAGTTGATTCAATGCGTAACGGAAATCCAAAGCCACCAACTCGTGGTCCAAGTAAATTAGTAACTTGGAAAGAAGCATCAGCAGTTCTAGCTGGCGTTAACGATGGCTTAGCCAACGAAGGCGTACAAGCTGGCGAGCCAACGCTACTCGGCTTAAAGCTAAGCAAGGAAGGTAAGTAATGACAAAACTTGCGCCAGTGCTTTCTGCACATTGGGATGAAAAAGATTCATTTACGATTGAAGCGTACAAGCGTCATGGTGGATACACCGCGTCTGCAAAAGCACTCGCGATGGATCCTGATGCGGTAATTCAACTTGTCAAAGATTCTGGTCTACGTGGCCGCGGCGGTGCTGGTTTTCCTACCGGCATGAAGTGGGGCTTTATTCCACAAGGCGATAACAAAGATCACTACTTAGTTGTAAACGCTGATGAATCAGAACCAGGTACTTGTAAAGATACGCCGTTGTTGATGGCTAACCCACACGTGCTCATCGAAGGTTGCATAATTGCAGCTCACGCAATTCGCGCAAAGCATGCATTTATTTATATTCGTGGCGAAGTAACACACGTAGTTCGTCGCATGAACCAAGCAATTGAAGATGCATACGCTGCTGGTTACTTAGGTAATGGCGT
>CAZUWN010000032.1:0-4532 GCA_964624105.1 uncultured Candidatus Planktophila sp.
CTTGGTTCAATGATTGCAACTTATGTAATTGAAACTACCGGAACTCAGGAATATCGCTTCACTGCAGCTGAGTTCGTGGCACGTTTTGCCGAAGCTTACGGAGATGCGGCAGCTAGCGAGATTGCTGCACAACTGAAGTAACAGCGCTAATTAGTTCGCGTACTTCGGGTTCGGTAACACCATGATGCAAGGTAATTCGTAAGTTGCCTTCGCTCTGCATACCCATCGCTGCCAACACATGACTTGGTTGCATCTGCGCCGCAGTACAGGCAGAGCCAGAATCTAGGACGAAATGCATTTCATTTAGTTGTCTAACTAAATCTTCACCCACGCAGCCATCTGCAACCAGGGCAATTGTTTGACCAACGCTACTCGTAGGGTCACCAGCAAATGAAATACCGATATTCGCATCGTTGAGTGATTGTCTTATCAGTTGATTTAATTCGGCGATGCGTTTGCTTTCAACGGCTTCTTCTTTCAGCCAGGCATCGAGGGCAACAGCGCTAGACAACAGAAGTGGCAGTGAAGATGACTCTGGTGTTCTGCGAATTCCTAAATTAGGTAGTGGGTTCTTCCACGCAGCTGAATTACGGATTGCCAGAATGCCAATTCCGGCTGGACCCTGCCAACTTGTGGCATCAAAGATCGCACTATCCCATCGGCTAGGCAGGGTTAGATTTGGCGCTGCGGAATAATCAAGTGCTACATAGGTCGGATTAATGGTCGAAATCACGGAATCAACATCTTGGGTGATTCCGGTTTCAATATTGGCTCCTTGTAAGGCCAGAGTGCTTTCCTGATTGCTTTGAGTTAGATCACAAATTCGTCCGTTAGGTCCGACGTTTAAGATTTGAGTGTTGCCACCAGAGTTTTCATGGGCCACCCCGACCGCAAAAACGCTTCTGCGATCAACTGCTGAATGCAGCAAAGTATGTTGATTCTTTAGTAGCCCAGAAATCGCCAAATGCTGCCCAAGTCTTGGTTCACCAAGAACTTCAATTTCACTAGGAACTAGGTTTAAGTTCGCAGCAATCGATTCGATAGCTTCATTTCGCAAGATTGCAGTTCTAGCTGAGTTATCGCCAATTTTCGCAGGATCTGCCCAGCCTTGGCCAAAAGCATCATTTAGAAGGGCTATTGCGGCAGGGTGGAGAGGCGACTGACTTGTGAAATTTCCTGTGACCCGAACCACGATTGAAGGTTACTCCTGACTGAAGCCGTCGTCTAAGCGGGGCACTATCCTTACGCTATGAATTTGAATACCACTCGTCGCGGCCTCATATTTTTGGTGCCAGCCATGTTTGCCCTTACTGGCTGCGCTAAAGACGCTGATTCAGGATTTAGTGGTGATGCTTCGAGTATCAACGAAATCTCGCATTCGCTTTGGACTTACTCATGGTTGGCCGCGGCAGTAGTTGGTGTTTTCACCGCGATCTTGATCGTGTGGCCAGCAATTTTCCATCGCGCGCCTAAGAATGGTCCGGAATTTCCAAAGCAGACTCAGTACAACGTGCCGGTCGAAATTGCATATACCTTAATTCCATTCATCATCGTTGCGGCAATGTTTTATTTCACCGCAGTTAAAGAGAATCAAATTGTTAAACCACAAGAGAACGTTCAGCACGAAATAGTTGTAAACGGAATCCAATGGTCATGGCAATTCACTTATCTTGATGCAGGCAAAGATGTAACCGTCACGGGAACCCCCGCCAAGCCGCCAGTAATGGTTGTGCCACAAGGTGAGCGAGTTCGTTACACAATTAATTCAAATGACGTAGTGCACGGTTTCTGGATACCAGAATTTATGATTCAGATGCAGAACTTACCTGGCGTAACTAATCATCTGGAGTTCACGGCAAATAAGCTGGGCGATTTCCCGGGTCGATGCAACATTCTCTGCGGACGTAACCATGCTCAAATGCTCTTCACCGTACGAGTTGTTACACCAGCGGAATACGAAACTTATATTTCGAATCTGAAACTTGAAATCGAGAAGGCGAGCCAAGCATGACCACATACGCTCAACGCGAAGCGGGGGACACTGCAACAGTTGTGCCAACCTCTAAAGGTCGCCATTTCGTACGCTTTATAACCTCAACTGATCATAAGACGATCGGTTATCTCTACTTGATGACAACATTTGCTTGGTTCTTAATTGGCGGAGTTCTAGCGCTTGTTTTACGAGCTGAACTAACCCGTCCAGGCATGCAGTTCATTAGTAATGAGCAGTACAACCAAGTTTTCACAATGCACGGAACCATTATGTTGTTGATGTTTGCAACCCCGCTGTTCGTTGGCTTTGCCAATGTGATCATGCCGTTGCAAATCGGTGCAGCAGATGTGGCTTTCCCTCGCTTGAATATGTTGTCTTACTGGATTTATTTATTCGGTGGCATCATGGCATTCGCCGGTTTCTTATCTCCAGGTGGCGCTGCTTCATTTGGTTGGACCGCCTACGCACCACTATCTAATTCCCAATACTCACCAGGTATCGGTGGCGATCTTTGGATTGTCGGTCTAGCGATTGGCGGTATCGGCACAATTCTTGGTGGCGTTAACTTCATTACAACGATTTTCACAATGCGTGCGCCAGGTATGACCATGTTCCGCATGTCTATCTTTAGCTGGAACGTTTTGCTTACATCAATTCTGGTTTTGCTTGCTTTCCCACCACTTGCAGCAGCGCTGCTTGCACTTGAATCAGATCGATTATTTGGTTCGCATATCTTCGATCCGGCCAATGGTGGTGCGATGCTCTGGCAGCATCTCTTCTGGTTCTTTGGGCACCCCGAAGTTTATATTTTGGCGCTACCGTTCTTCGGTATCGCAACTGAAATCCTGCCGGTCTTTAGTCGTAAACCAATTTTCGGTTATAAAGGTTTGATTGCAGCGACAATTGCTATCTCAGCTCTTTCGGTTTCAGTCTGGGCTCACCATATGTTCGCAAGTGGGCAAGTGCTCTTACCGTTCTTCTCATTTATGACCTTCTTAATTGGTATACCAACCGGCGTTAAGTTCTTCAACTGGATCGGCACCATGTGGCGCGGTCACGTTACTTTCGAAACTCCGATGCTCTGGGTAATGGGCTTCTTGATTACTTTCTTATTCGGTGGATTAACTGGAATCATCTTGGCTTCACCGCCACTTGATTTCGCGGTTTCTGCTTCTTACTTTGTGGTTGCACACTTCCACTACGTGCTATTCGGAACCGTGGTCTTTGCAATGTTCGCCGGTTTCTATTTCTGGTGGCCAAAGATGACTGGGCGCATGCTTAATGAGCGTTTAGGCAAGATCCACTTCTGGACGCTCTTCTTTGGGTTCCATACAACATTCTTAATCCAGCACTGGCTTGGTATTAAGGGTTTCCCTCGACGTTACGCGGATTACTTAGCTACTGATGGATTCACCACTATGAATATGATTTCAACAGTGGGATCAATCTTGTTGGCACTTTCTATGATTCCGTTTGCGATCAACGTTTGGATTACTCGCAAGGCACCACTTGTTAATTGCGATGATCCTTGGGGCTATGGCGCATCACTTGAGTGGGCGACATCTTGCCCACCTCCTCGCCACAACTTCTTAACGATGCCACGCATTCGTTCAGAGCGACCAGCTTTTGATCTGCACCACCCACACATTAAGACCGAGGGGCACTAGCTCATGAAGACAAATTATCGTCTCTTTGTTGGACTGGCAGTCTTCTACGCAATCATGACCTTTGTTTATTACTATGTTGGCGGCGAACCACTAGGTATTTCCTGTCTGCTTCTTAGCTCTCTACTCTCTGCCATGGTTGGTTATTACGTATGGTTTACCGATCGTCGTATTGGCACAACACTTCCGGAAGATAATCTCGAAGGTGAGATCGCAGATTCAGCTGGCGAGTTAGGTTTCTATAGCCCGCATTCTTGGTGGCCATTGCCACTTGCAGCAAGCATGTTTGTAGTTGGCCTTGGTTTGATTATCGGATGGTGGCTTACTCTTCTGGGCGTTGGCGCACTTGTAATTAGCATTATCGGTTTTGTAACCGAATATGAAAAGCCAAGCAACGACGCAGCTCATCACTAATTAGAACAGTCGTGCTCAAGAAATTTGCACCTTCACTTTTTGTACTTCTCTGGAGCACTGGTTTCATAGGCGTTAAATACGGTATTCCTTACGCACCGCCGTTTTACTTCGTAGCTATCCGAATGGCTATCGCAGCGTTACTGCTCTTTATTGCGATTTCATTCCTACGCAAGAGCCAGCCAATTACTCGAGCAATTATCTGGCCCTCCACAATGATTGGCCTGACTCTGCACGGTGCTTACTTAGGTGGTTGCTTCTTTGCAGTAAGCCGTGGTTTGCCTGCTGGAGTCACAGCGCTGATCGTTAGCTTGCAACCAGTATTGGTAAGCCTCTTTGCAGCTAGATATCTGGGTGAACCACTAAATGCGCGTGCTGTTTCTGGCTTGCTACTCGGGTTGCTCGGACTATTCGTAGTAGTAATTCCGCGCATCAGCACGAGTGGAGCAAATTCGATTTCACTT
>CAZUWN010000032.1:4632-9784 GCA_964624105.1 uncultured Candidatus Planktophila sp.
AGTAGGCGACCAGTTTCGCGACCGTGCAGAACTAGTTCGCGATCTGCACGTTGTAGTGACAAGCAGATTCGCTTTGTTATAACAAATGCAATTGGTGGCAGTACAAATATGCCTATTCGGCTAAACCACATCACCTGATTGATACCTAAACTAAAGGTGGTAGCGATGATGTCATTTCCACCATTAATTAGAGCGACTAACATGAAAGTTAGTGACATAACGCCAAGAGCTGTGCGATTAGGCACGTTGCGCGGACGATCAAGTAGGTGGTGTTCGCGCTTATCGCCAGTTATCCAACTCTCAATAAATGGATATAGCGCCATTCCAGTGAAAAGAATGCCGGGAACAATTAGCCCCGGAATCAAAATATTCCAAGGAATTGTGTAACCGAAAATGTATGACTCAAGTGGTGGCGCCATTCGAACTAGGCCATCGAGCCAACCCATATACCAATCGGGTTGGGAACCAGCAGAAATCTGGCCTGGGTTATATGGTCCGTAAAGCCAGACTGGGTTAATCGAGGCCACTGCTCCTAAGAACGCAGTAACACCAAATACTATGAAGAAGAAACCGCCAGCTTTAGCCATGTACGCCGGCATCAATGGATAACCAACTACATTCTTCTCTGTTCGTCCAGGACCAGGCCACTGAGTGTGCTTCTGGTACCAAACCAACATTAAGTGCACCGTAATGAGGGCGAGGAATATTCCTGGCAGTAGCAATACGTGGACTGTAAATATTCGTGGAATGAAAGCTTCACCAGGAAACGCTCCGTCGAAAGCGAAGAAAGCCAAGTAGGAACCCACTACAGGCAGTGCTTGAATAATTGCTTCTGCGATACGAATACCGGTTCCGGAAAGTAGATCATCAGGCAATGAGTAACCGAGGAAACCTTCGACAATACCTAGTGTTAACAGACCAACGCCGATGATCCAGTTAAATTCACGTGGCTTACGGAACGCGCCGGTGAAGTAAACGCGCATTAAGTGCACGACCATGCCGGCCATGAAAATCAGAGCGGCCCAATGGTGAATTTGACGCATTAAGAGTCCACCACGAATCTCAAATGAAATATGTAGAGTCGACGCGTAAGCGGCTGACATATGCAAACCTTGAAGAGGTTCGTAGCTACCGTCGTAAAGAACTTCACGCTGTGAAGGATCAAACCAGAAAGTTAAGAAAGTACCGGATAGCAACAAGATGATAAATGAGTACAGCACAATTTCACCCAGCAAGAACGACCAATGGTCTGGGAAGACTTTGGTTAAGTTCTTCTTCATCCACTTGGCGGCGCCAGTGCGCTCATCTACATAATTAGCTACCGTGCCGGCAACTCTTTCACGTGCGGTCATGACGAGCGCTCCCAGAAACTAGGTCCGACAGGTTCGGAGAATGGTTTTTGTGCAATTAGATAACCTTCAGCATCAACTGTAATTGCTAACTGGGGTAGTGGGCGAGCGGCGGGTCCGAAAATAACCTTAGCCGCGCGAGGTACATCAAAAGTTGATTGATGACATGGGCAGAGCAAATGCTTTGTGGTCTGCTCATAGAGCGCAACAGCGCAACCCATATGTGAACAAATCTTGCTAAATGCGATGATGCCGTCGTAAGTCCAAGACAAACGTTCTGGACTTAATTGAAATTCTTCGGGACGAATGCGAATCAAGAGAACCGCATCCTTTGCAATGTCACTCAGATGGCGTCGCTCTTCGCCGAGATGTTCTGGAAGTACTTGCGCTACTGCACCAACTTCTAGATCTTCGGGGCGAATTGGGCGATCACCTGGATCGGTAACTAATCTGGTGCCGGCATTCCAACTGGTCTTTGTTAAATCATCGCCAGGCAGTGGACCTAAATCGCGCAGTAGAACCAGCGGTGAGAGACCGATTAAGCCAAGTGAGAGACCCATCGAACGCTTGATAAGTGAGCGACGACCAAGACCGGCGGCGCCTGCACGTTCTTTAACAGTTACTACCAGTGCATCACGATCTTCATCATCAGAGCGCATGGTATGACGCATTGCAATAACTTCTTCATCGGGCATTAACGTCTTTGCCCAGTGAATAGCGGCAGCGCCAATAAAGAAAAGTGCAATCGCAAGTCCTAGACCCAATACGAGTTGATGAGCATTGGTGTTTCCTAGAACTGGGAAGAATACGAAGACATCTTCTGGGATAAAGTAATAAGCAAAGATGAATAGCAAAGTACCGAGGGCAGAGATCAGAAAGAGAATTGCAACTTGTCGCTCGGCGCGCTTTTCAGCAACTGGATCAGTATCCGCTTTGCGGTGAACGTGCGCCGGTAACCCGGGATCTTTGATTGCTTCGATTTCGTTTGACATTTGTTTATCTCGCCTTCGTCGCTAACCAAACTGCAACACCGATCAGCAGTCCGAGTCCTAGTGTCCACACCAACAAACCTTCAGTCACCGGGCCAACTCTTCCAAGAGCGGCACCACCTAACTGTGGTTCATTCTCTGCAGCCTTGATCCATTTGATGATAGAAAGTTTTTCAGCTGGGGTAATTGTTTTATCTGCGAAAACCGGCATTGCTTGCGGACCAGTAATCATTGCTTCGTAAATATATTTAGGTTCTACGCCCATCAAAGTTGGCGCATATTTTCCTTGAGTTAACGCGCCGCCCTGGCCAGCGAAGTTGTGGCACATTGCGCAGTTAGTGCGGAATAAAGTTCCGCCTTCTGCAGTATTTCCATCGCGCTCGTAATTAAGCATTGATTCATTGGGAATCTCTGGACCAATAGAAGTCGAAGCCACGTATGCAGCAAGGGCTGCAGTTTGCTCTTCGTTATATACCGGCTCTTTACGTGCGATTTGTTGGCTTAAGTCAGCTACCGGCATGCGACCAGTTCCAACTTGGAAATCAACCGATGCTGCTCCGACACCTACTAGAGAAGGGGCAATTGCAGATCCTTCGAGGTTCAAGCCGTGACATGACGAGCAGCCCTTTAGAAATATATTTTTACCTTCAGCTATCTGAGCGGAACGTTGCTCCACGGACAGTTCACTTTTCGTTGTGGCACTCGCTACCGAAAAAGTCGTACCAATTGCAAAAAGCGCAATAACTAAAAGAAGTGGTGAAGCGAATGCACTGCGACGAAGTTTAGATATCTTTTTCATATTTCATTTCTACTTAATTAGGTAGATCGCAGCGAAGAGTGCGATCCAGACGACGTCGACGAAGTGCCAATAGTAGGAAACCACGATTGCAGTTGTTGCTTGATTGTGCGTAAAGCGACGGGCCTTGGCCACGCGAATCATCACAATCAAGAATGCAATCAAACCGCCGGTAACGTGTAATCCGTGGAAGCCGGTGGCAAGGTAGAAAACTGAACCGTAAGCTACAGATGAAATACTTAGACCTTCTTCAACCAACATGGCATATTCATAAACTTGTCCGCCAATGAAGAAGGAGCCCATTAAGAAGGTCAGCGAGAACCATTCGCGCATTCCCCACTTATTGATTTGCCAGAGTGAACCAGTTTTACGCTCTTGGAATCTTTCAGCCGCGAAAACACCGAACTGACAAGTTACTGATGAGAGAACTAGAACAGTGGTGTTAAGAGCTGCAAATGGAATGTTTAGGAGTTCGGTTGAGTTGAGCCAGATTGATGGGCCTTGAACTGCGCGAGTGGTGAAGTACATCGCGAAGAGAGCAGCGAAAAACATCAACTCACTTGATAGCCAAACGATAGTTCCGACAGCAACTAAGTTCGGGCGGGTGGGCTTATGCATTCCAACAGTTGTGCTCGACATGGTGGTTATTATTCCCGAAATAACGCCTGGTGGCGCCCAGAAGAGCCAGTTTGAACGAGTGATATTGCTCAGAAAGCATGAGTCAGGTCACAGGGGTTTTAGCGACGAATTTGATTAGAATTGTGACCATGAGCAGCACTGAAACCTCAAAAATCCGGGTGGTTATTTATTCACATGATTCAGCTGTCCGGGCTGCCGTTATCTCAGCCTTAGGTCGCAAAATAGCGGCCGATCTTCCAACTCATGAAGTTCTTGAGTTTGCCACAGCGCCAGCTTTGCGAGCTTTTGTAGATCGCCCAGATGTAGCCGGAAATTTCAAAGCGGATCTATTCATTCTTGATGGGGAAGCAGTACCAGAAGGCGGAATGGGTGTCGCCCGCCAGTTAAAAGATGAAGTCTTTAATTGCCCACCAGTGTTACTAATAACTGGTCGCAAAGAAGACGCTTGGTTAGCCGCGTGGTCTCGCGCAGAATCTGTTGTGACCCACCCAATCGATCCCTTTACCTTGGCGCAGTCCGCTGCTGCTTTGTTGCGCAAACAAAATCTCGCAACGACGAATGTCTAATACCAATACCTGGCCACAACTAATAGAGACGCTAACCAACAGGTTAGATCTCAGTGCAACTTCGGCCCAATGGGCAATGAATGAAATCTTGCAAGGTGAAACCGAGATCTCTCAAATAAAAGAATTTTTATTGGCGCTTAAAAGTAAGGGCGAAACGGCCGAAGAAGTAAATGCCTTTGTTGGTGCGATGTATCAACACAGCGCTCCTATCGATATTACCGAACGAGCAGTAGACACTGTCGGCACCGGTGGCGATGGATTCAACACGATCAATATCTCAACTACCGCTGCCATAGTCGCTGCAGCCGCAGGTGCGAAAGTCGTTAAGCATGGCAATCGAGCCGCCACATCCAAATCTGGTTCAGCTGATCTGCTCGAAGCACTTGGCGTGAACATCGATTTAGTTGGCGAAGGCGTGGAGACTGTTTTCCGTGAAGTTGGAATTGGGTTTTGCTTTGCACCGAAATTTCACCCTGCGATGCGCTTCGCGGCACCGGCCCGAAAAGAGTTAGGCGTCCCTACCATCTTCAACATCCTTGGCCCGCTGGCTAATCCGGCTAAACCAAAAGCAGCTGCCATAGGTGTGGCCAATGATCGAATGCATTTGTTGATGGCTCAAGTGTTATCAGCTAAAGGCGTAGATGGCTTTGTCTTTCGCGGCGATGATGGACTTGATGAAATCTCACTTGCGACCACGACTTCAGTTCTAACGATTGGGCAAGGAGAGATCTCATCAGATCTAATCGATCCATCTGATTTTGGAATTTCAAAAGCTCCGATAACTGATTTAGTTGGGGGAGATGCGCAATTCAA
>CAZUWN010000033.1:0-5223 GCA_964624105.1 uncultured Candidatus Planktophila sp.
CAGGCAAAAGCGTTGATCCCAGCAGCTTTAAGAATCGATTCGGTAAGTTCGACAGTTGTAGTTTTACCGTTGGTTCCCGTGACCGCTAACCACTTCTGTTCTGGCGCTACCTGTTGCTTAATTTCCCAAGCCAGATCAATTTCATTTAGCAGCGGAATCTCACGATTTCGCAAATCAGCAATTACTGGATGACTAGGGCGCCAACCTGGTGAAACTACGGCGGCTGCCCAATTGATATTTGATAACTCGTTAATTGTTACTCGAGCGAATTCAAAGCTACTGCTCTCGTTTTCGTCAAAAATTGAAACTTCAGCACCCATGTTGCTTAAAACTTGTGCGACTGAACGGCCAGTGACCCCACCACCAAGTACCAACAGTTGCGCATGGGCAATAGCGATGCCACCTACTGTTGATAACTGGGGAGTAATTGACATTTTTTAACGCTTAAAGCGCAACCCACTGGGCGTAGAAGAGGCCTAAACCAAGGGCTACGCATAGTCCAGCGATGATCCAGAAGCGCAGCACAATCGTTACTTCGCCCCAGCCTTTTAGCTCAAAGTGGTGATGCAACGGGGCCATTCGAAAAATTCTTTTTCCGCCCGTTGCTTTGAAATAGAGAGTTTGAATAATTACTGACATCGTAATTATTACAAAAAGACCACCGAGAGGAATAAGCAGTAGTTGAACTCTCAAGGTGCAAGCTAAGCCAGCTAGCGCGCCACCAAGAGCCAAAGATCCAGTGTCGCCCATAAATATTTTTGCTGGCGAAGCGTTCCACCAAAGAAAACCGGTACAAGCACCAGCAAGGGCTGCAGCTAATACTGCTAAGTCGAGCGGATCTCGAACCGCATAACATCCACTAGTTGCATCAACAGCAATCGCGCAACTTTGACCAAATTCCCAAACGCCGATCAAAATAAATGATAAGAAAGTCATAACTGAAGCACCGGTAGCTAAGCCGTCGAGACCGTCAGTTAAATTAACGCCATTACTTGTTGCCGTTACCATCAAAGCAATCCAGATAACTACCGCTACCCCGCCTAGAACAATGCTGGTATCGCGAACGGCCGATAAATTTAGCGAGATAGGCGATAGTCCTTCGCTATCGGCAAATTGAATTCCAAAATAACCGAAGGTTGCCGCAATTACTACTTGCCCCAGAATTTTATATCTGCCTTTTAAACCTAAAGATTTCTCGCGAGATACTTTCAGCCAATCATCTAAGAATCCTACGAAACCTAGTCCGACTACCAAGGCAATAACTAATAGTGCTGAGGCAGTCATTGATGTTTGAGTTATTCCATGACTAAGCAAATAACCGGCGATAGCTGCGAAAATAATTATCAAGCCACCCATAGTTGGTGTTCCGCGTTTGGTGTGGTGTGAACTTGGGCCGTCATCTCGAATTATTTGACCATAACCACGCTTAGCTAGCAGGCGAATTAAAACCGGGGTGCCGAATAAAGCGAAGAAGAGCGCTACAGCGCCCGAGATAAGGATCTGTCTCATTTATTCGTCATCCTTCTTTCCTGCATCAGTTTGCCAGTTCGCTGCTACTTCTTGGGCTATTTCCTCAAAATGTTCGGCACGGGATGCTTTGACCAGTAATACATCTCCAGATTGCATCTCTTTCAATAGCTCAACCACTGAATTCTTCTCGTCTAATTCATGAACTTTTGTCTCGCTATCACTTGCTACCCCGTGACTATATGCAGGCATCGAAACTGTTAGCAATTGATCAACTCCTAAATCGCTAACTAATTTTCCAATAGCAACATGGTCGGAGTTCTCTGAAGGTCCCAATTCATGCATCTTTCCTAGAACTGCCCAAGATGAGCCACCGCGTTCTTGTGCAAAAAGAGCCAACGTGCGAAGAGCAGCTGCCATTGATTCCGGATTAGCGTTATATGAATCATTGATCATTAATCGCCCATTTAGTTCAAAAATTTCCATCCGCCACTTGCTGGCAAGTTCAGCCATCGATAGAGCGCCAGCTATTTGATCGACAGATAGTCCTAGCGCACTTGAGATTGCTGCGGCTGCTAGCGCATTCGGAATTTGGTGCAAGCCAACTAAGCGCATGCCAACGGCTGCTCGACCAGATTTTGTTACGAGATCAAAATGTGGCCGACCTTCACGAATTTCAACATCTGCAGCTCGCACATTGCAATCGCTTCGTTCGCCAAAAGTAAGCACCGCTACCCCATCAGCAACTTTCATCGCCGGCGTAAACTGATCATAAGTTCCCAGGATCGCAGTGCCGCCACTTACCAGAGAAGCAACTAATTCTGATTTAGCTTGAGCGATAGCTTCGCGAGATCCGAATTCACCAATGTGAGCATTGCCAACCTTTAAAACTGCTCCAATATTTGGTTTTGCAATCTCGCAAAGCGAAGCGATATCCCCGATATGCCGCGCACCCATCTCGACGATGCAGTACTTGGTTCGCTCATTACATTCTAAAATTGTGAGCGGTACGCCTAACTCATTATTAAATGAACCCTTTGGCGCCACGGTCTCGCCAGCTGAGGAAAGAATGTAGTTAAGTAAATCCTTAGTTGTTGTTTTACCTTGCGACCCAGTAATGCCAATAACCGTTAAATCAGCTAATTGCACTCGTACAAATTTGGCTAGATCTGCAACCGCCTGCAATACATCAGAGACGACCACGCAAGGTTGCTCAACTACTTGGGTCGTAAGAGCCAATACAGCTCCATTTGAGAAAGCATCAGAACAGAAGTTATGACCATCGGTATTTTCGCCAATTAGAGCGAGAAAGAGCGATCCTGTTTTAGCTTGGCGCGAATCAAAGACTGCAGCTTGGGTGACCATAATGTTTTCGTCACCGTGCAGTGAGCCATTTACGATTAGTGATATTTCGCGAGCTGATAACTTAATCATGAAGTTGCCTCTATTGCAGCAGCTAGAACTAAGCGATCATCAAAATTATGTTTAACACCGGCAATCTCTTGGCCCGGCTCATGTCCTTTTCCAAGCAACACGACTACATCGCCAGGCTTTGCCGACGCTACCGCGATTTCAATGGCAAGCTTTCGATCGAGTTCAATCGAAGTAGTAGCTGGCAAAGTTAAACCAGAGACCATCTCTTTCACTATTTGCGCAGGTTCTTCACTGCGCGGATTATCACTGGTAAATATTGCGACATCCGAACCTGCTATCAACGCAGCGCCCATCAATGGTCGTTTGCTCTTGTCGCGATCGCCACCACAACCTAATACCGCAATAATTTTTCCAGCAGTGCTTTCGCGCAACGCTGCCAATACTCGCGTGACTGAATCTGGTGAGTGCGCATAATCAACTAAAGCACTAAACGACTGACCCAAATCAACTTTTTCGAGTCGTCCCTCGGCGCCGGTTAGCTTTGGGGTAATTGCGGCGATATCGATTGGGTCAATCCCACCAGCGACACTGATAGCTATTGCCATTAATAGATTGTCTAAATTGAAATCACCTACCAATTTGGTTGTGGTTTCAATCAATATTCCACCAGTGCCTCTAATCGCAATCGAAGTACTGTGCACGCCGATTTCAATTCGCTCAAAATACCAATCGGCTGACTTATCATTGCGCGAAATTTTGACTACTGGCAGTTCTTGCATTTCCATCAGCTTTTTCGACCAGGCTGAATCAATGTTTATGTAGGCGCTATCGGCATATTTGTAGCTAAATAGAGCAGCTTTAGCGGCAAAATAGGCGTCCATGTTTTCGTGAAAATCCAAGTGATCTTGGGACAAATTAGTAAAGGCCGCAATATTAAAATGGGAGCCACCAATTCGATTTAGCGAAACTGCATGACTAGAGACTTCCATAAAGAGATTGCGCATGTGACGCTCACGCATAACCGCAGCCAAAGATTGCAGTTCTGGTGCCTCAGGAGTGGTGCGAATAGCGGCCACTACTTCATCGCCGATTCGAGTTTCAACGGTTCCGACTAAGCCACTTTGCCGACTAGCCGCCATAGCTATTTGATGAAGCAAAGTTGTAACTGTGGTCTTGCCATTTGTGCCAGTTACCGCAACGCTAAACATGTCTCGCATTGGTTCATTGTGTAACCAAGCTGATATGACACCTGCATTTGCTCGTGGGTCGGCCACGATAAGTACCGGTAAATCTGTAACGAGGGCAGCGCCTACTTCGTCAGTTAAAACAGCGACAGCGCCGTTTAGTTTGGCGTTGCCGGCATAAGTTGCACCATGTGTTTTAGCGCCAGCGACTGCAACAAATAGATCTCCAGCTTCAATTTGATGTGAATCGATGGAGACCCCAGTGACCATTACATTTTCTAAACCTGAATAGTTTGAGTTAGCTGAAACAAGTTCACTGACCGCACGAAGAGTTCTTCCAGCAATGGGATCGTGTGGTCGCAACATTTTAGAGAGCGCCGCTCGCAGAGTTTGTTGGTGTCTTTGTCTTAGTTTTAGTTAGTGCTTTTTCAGTAAGGGCAACTGGCACTATTTTGGTGCCGGTTGGAGCAATGTGCTTTGATTCAAGAACAAATGACATTACTTTCTTAAACACAGGGCCACCGAGATATCCACCCCAGTGCATTCCTTTTGGATCTTGAATAGTCACTGAAATTACATATCTAGGTGCATCTGCTGGTGCGAAACCAATAAATGAAGCTGTGTAACCGCTATAACAACCACAGATATCGTTATAGCGACTCGCAGTTCCAGTTTTACCAGCCACTCGGTAGCCAGGAATAGCAGCAGAAGGAGCTGTACCGTTTCCAGAAACCACGCTCTCCATCATGAGGCGGACTTTTTGGGCGGTTTCAGCGCTAATCACTCGTTCATTTGCCCGGGATTTAGCAGGTGTGAAATTTCCATTAGCTTCATTAGTTCCGGCGATAACAGTTGGTGATACGCGAACACCATTATTTGCAATAGTTGCAAACACACTTGTTGCTTGCATAGCGGTAAGCGAATATCCCTGCCCGAATGCAACTGTTGGGGCGGTGGTGCCTGACCAATCTGAAACTGGGCGCAGAATGCCTCGTGATTCACCAGGTAGACCAGAACCAGTGCTGGCTCCAATTCCAAACTTAGTTAAGTAATCATGTAGTTGATTATTAGTAAGTTTTTCGCCAATAAAGATTGTGCCGGTGTTGCTAGAAACAGCCAGAATTCCAGAAGTCGTTAACCGTTGGTTTGGGTGTTTTTCGTGATCATGGAAAAAGGATCCACCACGTTTAATTTTGTA
>CAZUWN010000033.1:5323-6480 GCA_964624105.1 uncultured Candidatus Planktophila sp.
GAGCCAGGAATTTCTGCGCCGTAACCATTGGCATATGAATACTTGCCATTAGTGCCGGTGATTATCGAGTTCATGCTTGATTCCAAGCCAGTTGCGCCAGTGCCTTCTTGATTAACAAAGCCGATAAGTGAAGCAACTAGAGAACCTGATGGATATTCCCGGATGTAGGCACGCTCCGGATAGAAAGCGGTAATACGCTGATCAAATTCTTTTGGTTCAAGTGCGCTGTTATGTTCAGAAATCGCATCCTTTAAGGCTGTCCATACCGCAGGCTTGGCATTGCGATAGATCAACTTCCACTTTAATTCACCGGTAAATAACGTCTGAAGTTCTGAAACTGGCATTCCCAAAATTGGAGCGGCAAATTTGGCAGTAAAAGCTGGGTTTGTAATCGCACTCTGATCAACCACGATGTTTATCGCATTTACGCTCTTTGCCAGCGCCACTCCATTTACATCAGTAATCGTGCCACGAGGTGCCTGTAGCGTCGCTACGTTCTCCATCTCGTTAACCGCCCAAGTTCTAATTGAGTTGGCAGTTATTACCTGCACCCAAATAACCTTTGCGATGAAGATCGTCATGAAAATTAAAGTCAGCGCAATTAAAACTTGGATGCGCTTGCGAGCTAGAGCGAAATTACCCAATTGATCCCCCAGCAACTGCCTCAGTTGTAGGAACCAGCGGTTCGTCAAGATTTAGAAATGCTGGATTTGTAGAAGGTTTCATGCCCATCTCAGTTGCCGCAGCAGCCAGGGCCATTGGAGATGAGATTCGATCTAACTGGCGAATATAAGCTTCTCGTTGATCTGTAAGTAAACGTGCTTCAAGTTGTAACTTTGAAAGTTTGAATGCATCTTGCGCAAGTAAAGTATTGATAAAGAGAAGTGCTACTAGACCCAGTGCCCCGATACCGGTTAAGAATAGAATGAAAACTTTTTGGTCAGCTCGCTTATCGATATCAATCTTAGGAACAAGGCGAAGAGCAACTTCCGAAGAACGCTCAAACACTTTCTTCTTTGATCGACTGATTGCTGGAGCTAGCGCTGTAATTGCCATTATGCGGCCAACCGTTCTATTGCACGTAGACGAACAGATTGCGCGCGCGAGTTCGCGGCAATCTCTGCTTCACTTGGTAAAACCGAACCGCGAACTACAAG
>CAZUWN010000033.1:6580-9770 GCA_964624105.1 uncultured Candidatus Planktophila sp.
GTAATTCCAGTTGATCGATCCATGCGCATATCAAGGGGGGCGTCTTGGGAATAAGAAAAACCACGATCGCTCTGATCCAGCTGCATTGATGAAACACCTAGGTCAAAGAGAATTCCATCAACTTGTTCAAATCCAAAACTATTTACTACATCTGTTATTTCATCGAAGATTGCATGATTTAGTTTTACTCGGTTTTCATATTTAGCTAAACGATTCTTGGCTTTTACAATTGCATCTAAGTCGCGATCGATACCGATCAATACTAGATTCGGATTAGATTCAAGTAACGCTTCGCTATGTCCGCCAAGACCAAGAGTTGCATCAACAACAACTGGAGTTTCTGATTTATTAATTGCGGGGGTTAGAAGATCAACGCAGGTATCGCGCATAACTGAAATATGTTCTAGCATCTTCTCCCCCTTTCGTTAAGTACTGCTTTACTTCTTTACTGCTTATGTTCCATGTTCTGTTTTTCGTTATCGCTATCTCTTCTGGTCACCGCCGGCCGACGGATTTTCTTAAACGGCACCGGGGAAGGGGCGCCGTTTTCGTAGGGTCGGCGGTGGCCAAAAGAGATAGTGGTTAGATCAAAAGAGACCTGGGAACACCTCCTCGGAAACTTCAGCAAATCCCTTTTCGCGATCGCTTAGGTATTGGTTCCAAGAAGTTGAATCCCAAATCTCGACACGAGTATTTGCGCCAATAACAACGCAATCGCGATCGAGTCCGGCATATGTACGAAGTGCTTGCGGAATAGTTATGCGACCTTGACGATCAGGAATTTCATCGTGTGCACCAGCAAACATCACACGCATGTAGTCACGTGCACCTTTAACAGTTACTGGTGCTTGACGTAGTTGTTCAGTAAGAGTTGCAAATTCAGCTGATGGAAATACATATAGACAACGCTCTTGGCCTTTAGTTATTACTAGGCCGGCAGAAAGATCTTCACGGAACTTGGCAGGAAGGATTAAGCGACCTTTTTCATCAAGGCGAGGCTCGTGAGTGCCGAGAAACATGAGCTCCCCCTTCCCCAAGGTTTGAATGCTCTAGTTCCCCACTTTACTCCCTTTTCCTCCATTTACAACCACCATTCGCCACTTATTTCCCTAATCCCCCCTTTTTATGGGCAGATCCCTCCACCTCGTTTTTGGTTGCCCCCACAAATTGGGGAAGGTCTAGCGGGCATAAAAAAAGACCCCCGAAAGGGGGCCTGACCATCGATTTATAATAAAAAACTACTCCATCGAGTCGCGACCGCGATCATCCCAGCGGTTATCCATACGCTCTTTAAAGCCCTTTTTAGCTGGCTTTACAGGGCGCTGACCGTTTGCAATCGCTTCGACTTTGCCCTTAAGTCCGGCAGCAAGAATCGATAAACCAGTTAAACAAATCAAAAATCCGACCCAACTAATTGGATAGATCTTGCTAAATACGCCACCGAATACTGCGCCAAAACCAGCGAAAAATAGGACTACAGCCAGACCTAGATTGCGGCGGCTAGATTTTGTTGGGGCACCCGTTAGCGCGGAAACTAGGCGTGGGTCATCGGCCAACATGGCCTTTTCCATCTGGGCCAGTAGCTTCTCTTCACGCTCGGAAAGTGGCATAAGGCCACAATAGAACATGTGCGCCTTACTCGCTACTTTTTTCGCCTTCTGGCGCCTTGGGATCTGCTGAGGATTTCTTAATCAGCCGGCCTGGCCGCACGCTACCCCCGCCGAAGCGTAAATGGGCCTGATCAATGGCGGTATCAGCCTCACGCCAACCTCGTTCGCGGGCTCCGAGGAGCAATTGCTCTGGGGCGGCCTCGCTTAAGTTATCCAGTGAGATGCCAACTAGACGCAAGCGAGCTCGATCAATATTGAGCGCTAAGTAAAGCGATTTAGCAATCTCATAAATATCGTGAGTGCTATCTATTGGCAGTGGCAAAGTTTTTGAACGCGAAATAGTTGAGAAGTCAGCGAAGCGAACTTTGATCGAAATTGTTTTGGCATAGAAATCTTTTTCGCGTAATCGGGCAGCTGCTTTTTCAGTGAGCCGCAAGAACTCGCGCAGAATTTCTTCGGGGTCATCTAAATCTTGGGCAAAAGTTTCAGCTGCCGAAATACTTTTATCTGGTTCATTCGGTGTTACATCGCGATAGTCGCGGCCCCAAGCTAGTTCATAAAGTGAAGCACCGCTTGCTTGACCAAGTGCTCGAATTAAAGTTGCCCGAGGTAAATTGGCAATATCGGCAACAGTGCGCAAACCTAGCCGCTCAAGTGTTTCAGCTGTCTTTGGTCCTACTCCCCAAATTGCATTTACTGGCAAGGGGTGCAGGAAGTTTAGAATTCGATCGGCTGGAATTTCTAGAATACCGTTTGGTTTGCAATGACCAGATGCTAACTTGGCAATGAACTTTGAAGGTGCAATACCGACTGAACAAGTAATGCCTTCGCTGGCTTCAACTTGGCGCCTAATTTCAACTGCAATCTCGCGACCAGTACCAAGTAATTTACGAGCACCAGTCACATCGAGAAATGCTTCATCAAGTGAGATTGGTTCGACTAGCGGTGTAAATGAATCGAAGATCTCCATTACTTTTGCGGAAACTTCGGAATACCGCTGATGATCTGGAGTTACGAAAATTGCATGCGGCGCCATTCGCTTTGCCCGACCAACTGGCATTGCAGCCCGAATTCCATATTTACGTGCTGCGTAATTTGCCGACAGCACTACACCGCGCGCCCCTGCCCCAACTACAACTGCTTTACCGCGCAGCGATGGATCATCACGCTCTGCAACTGAGGCATAGAAAGCATCCATATCAACATGAAGAATCGTTGCGGTGCCCTCAGTTGGTTCCGTACTCATATCGCCACCTTATTAGATGTATCTGCTTTATTTGCTAACCACTGGGCGTAAAGATCAGGTAAAGACCAAGCTGCATCAGCACGTAGCGATACTCCCCTAGCGCCAGTGCGGCGAACTTCGCCCCGCACTAATAACAATTGCGAGTTATAAAGCGTGCCAGCGTAATCAGTTTGGGCATCTGGAAAGAAGGTCGCATCGCTACAACCGTAGCCATCATCTAACGTTAAGAAAATTACTCGCTTGCCTGATCGAACTGGTGGTGTTTGCAACATGACTTTTACGCCAGCAACCAGAATCGAAGTTCGCGAACGCTGCTTTAAAAGTTCAGATGAAC
>CAZUWN010000034.1:0-6729 GCA_964624105.1 uncultured Candidatus Planktophila sp.
ATCACGCTATCGGTGTATTCATGTTTTACGAGTAGCGCAATTAGCTCTTCGCAGGTAGATAAGAGTTCAGTAACTGGCACGGCGATATCTTCAAGTAGCGCTGTTGTGCCAGAAGGCCGATTGCCAGCAACGGCGGCATATAAACCTTTACGAATGTGCCAAATTTGGTTACGAGTGGCGGCATCACTTGTTAATTGAGCTGGCTGGCTTAATGGCAAAGCGCTAAATAAAGGCGTCACAGCACTTACTTTGTTGGCCAGGTTTTCAGCAGTTGCCTCTTGAAACTCAACTAATAGCGCTGCGTGATTAACAACTTTGATCGCCTTTAACTCGGCAGTTGCTTCTGGGTCACGCTGAGCCACGCGCAAACTTGTGGCATCCATTAGCTCAATTGCGGCAAAGCCAGCTTTTACAAGCTGGGGCAGCGAGCCAGTGGCATCGGCCAATGATTCAAAAATCAGTAGCCCAGTAGCCAAGTGCGAATATGCCGGCACCGTGTTAAATGTTGCTTCGGCAACAAAAGCTAACGTGCCTTCACTTCCAACAACTAAGTGCTCCAGAATCTTTACAGGGGAATCAAAATCAAGGAAGGAATTTATGCCATAGCCCATGGTGTTCTTAATGCTAAATAATTTATTGATTAGCGCCACTGAATCTGGATTACTTCGCACACGATCGCGTAAGGCGATTAAGCCAGCATGAATGCTGGGGGACTTTTGCTGCAGAATCTCATCAGCATTGCTAGCGCCAGTATCGATCACTAATCCGTTGGGCAGAACTAAAACCATTGAAGCAATAGTTCGATACGAATTCTGTTCAGTGCCACAACACATGCCACTGGAATTATTAGCAACAACGCCGCCGATTGTGCAAGCGACTTCACTTGCAGGGTCTGGTCCGAGTTTACGTTTAAAGCGAGCTAGCGAAGTATTAACTGCGCGAACTGTGGCACCGGGACTAACCGAAACTTGTTCACCTTGGTTGCCTACTTTAATGCCGCGAAAATTCTTGCGGGTATCGACTAGAAATCCATCACTAGTTGCCTGCCCACTAAGGCTGGTGCCGCCAGATCGAAAAGTTACGCCAATGCGAAGTTCGGTAGCCAGCGCAAATATCTCAGCCAGCTGCTCTTTAGTTTCAGGGGTGTAGATCGCCTTTGGTTTAAGCAAATAGTGTGAGGCATCATGTGAGTAACTCAAGATGTCGGTTGTGCGAGTTGAAGGTTGCAGGGCGGTATCGGTATTAATGCCAGCCACCCTTCAAAGTAAGTGATTTAAGAGGCTCATCATGCCATTTTCAGCGGTACTTTAGCCACCTAAGTGATGGAGAGTTAATGTCTAAAACTATTGTTATTACTGGCGCCAGCGATGGCATCGGTGCAGCAGCTGCTCGCACACTAAAAGCACATGGCCACAACGTTGTAGTTGTTGGCCGTGACCCAGCTAAGACAAAGGCAATTGCAACTGAAATATCAGCACCATTTGAGATTGCAGATTTTTCAGATCTTGATCAAGTGGCAAAACTGGCTGCATCTCTAATCAATAAATATGAAGCAATTGATGTCCTGGCTAACAATGCTGGTGTCATGTTTGGCTCTTTTGCTAAGACCATTGATGGCTTTGAGCGAACTTTCCAAGTAAATCAATTGGCACCTTTTCTTTTAACTCACTTGTTACACGACACTTTGGTTGCAAGTAAGGCAACAGTTGTAAACACTTCAAGTATGACTGCCAAAATGTGGGGTCAATTAGATTTAGCCGATTTGAACAACGAGATTAACTACGATGAAAAACGTGCTTACGGCACAGCCAAACTTTGCAATATTTTATTTACTAAAGAGTTAGACCGCCGTTATCGCTCTGCTGGGATCAACACTGTTGCATTTCACCCGGGCGTTGTTTCAACTAACTTTGCTTCCGACCCGGAAAGTGCCTTCCACAAGGTTTATCACTCTGATGGCAAGCCAACTTTGGCAATGATTACACCTGATGCTGGGGCTGATCAATTAATTTGGATTGCTGAAGGCGCAGCTGGAACTGATTGGCAATTAGGCGAGTATTACGATCTGCGTAAACCAGGGGCCACACATGAGCAAGCAAACGACGCTGATTTAGCGGTCAAACTTTGGGAGCAGAGCGCTTTACTTCTGGGGATTTAATTATTGCGCCATGATGGCATCGTGCACGTATTGAGCTAAGCCGCGAACTCGGCCGTCGTAATATTTCTTAAAGCGTTCATCACCGATATACATCAGGGCTAAATTACGCTGCATTTCAACGCTGCAGTCATAAAACCATTTAGAAATAGCTTCTCGATGAGCGACCACCATTGCCTGGACTTCAGCAGACTTGTAATCAACGCCATTTCCGTAGGCAGTTGCGAATCTTTCAGTAACGGCTTCTTGATCTACTTTGGCTGCAGCAAAATCTGCATGTGAATACTTTGAAGTGCGCGCTTGAGATTGTTGAAAAGCAGCAGTATCGCCCCAACGCTCTTGAGCCTCTGCCTCGTAATCATTCACAGTTCCAGAGTTTAGAGGAGATCCCTCGATAAGATGGGCTTCTAGTTCAGACTAACTCTAGGAGCTGCATTGTTCGAAGCATTATTTCTTGGCGCTCTGCAAGGGTTAACTGAATTTCTACCAATTTCATCAAGTGCGCACATCCGAATTGCTGGCGTCCTCTTTGGCACATCCGAAGATCCAGGTGCTCGATTTACTGCAATCACCCAAATCGGCACTGAGCTGGCTGTGTTAATTTTCTTTCGCAACGACATTAAGCAGATTATTTCGGCTTGGTTTCGCCAGATAACAAAACGACCAGCCATGAGTTCTACTGAAAAGTCAGATGCCCGCATGGGTTGGCTAATAATTGTAGGTAGCTTGCCAATTGCCGTATTGGGATACCTGGGCAAAGATGTAATTAGAAATGATTTTCGTTCGCTCTGGTTAATTGCTAGCACTTTAATTATTTTTGGCGTGATTCTGGGCATTGCCGATAAGTATGGAAATAGTAATCGCGATCTATCTAATCTAAGTGTGCGCGATGGCTTGCTATATGGTTTTGCGCAATCACTTGCACTTGTCCCAGGTGTTTCTAGATCCGGTGCCACGATCGCGATGGGTCGTTTTCTTGGCTATAGCCGGCCAGCTGCTCTACGTTATTCATTCCTATTGGCTCTGCCGGCGGTATTTGGTAGTGGTTTTTACGAACTTAAAGGCGCAATCGATCAAGGCGGCGATACTGGCACATTCACAATTGTCGAAACGCTAATGGCAACTGGAATTGCATTTGTAATTGGCTACGCAGTTATAGCTTGGCTGCTTAAGTTCGTTTCCACCAAGAGTTTTGCGCCATTTATTATTTATCGAATTGCCCTTGGCTCACTCTTATTGGTATTGCTAGCAACTGGGGTAATTAGCTAACTACTTAGATAGCTAGATTAGTCACGACTAATTGGCAGATTAATTTCAATTTTAAGGCCGCCAAATTCACTCTTACCAAGCTCAATCGCACCGCTGGCATTTTCGATTATTCGCTTCATAATCGTCATACCTAAACCACTTCCGCCTGATTCACGCGAGCGCGAACGATCAAATCTCTGAAAATATTGAATGCCAGATTTGTAAACCTCATCAGGTAATCCAGGGCCACCATCAGAAATAGTTAAGACTGCCTTATTGCCTGCCGTAGCCAACACGATTAGCACTTGCGAGTCCTCGGGAGTATGTCGGCGAAGATTGGCAAATATGTTGGCCAGCATTTGTTGTGCGTAATTATGCGAGATATTTACCAGTATTCCTGGCTCAATTCTGGTCTCTATTGGGCGCATAGGCTGCAAGGTTTTTAAATCATTACTTAAATGTGCAACTTCGCGAGAGAAATTTATGATTTCAGGTGCTATTGGTGTTTGGTCTTCTAGTTCGGCGATCAAGAGCAGATCATTGATCAAAGATTGCATTCGTTCAATTTCATGACTAACTCGCCCATAGTATTCGGCAGTTTTGGTGACATCAGATATCTGGTTTTTACTTAAAAGTTCGACATAACCCTTGATCACGGTCAACGGCGTGCGCAGTTCATGCGAGGCATCACCAAGGAACTCACGCATACTGTCTTGATTCTTCTGGAGCGAGTTCACAACTTCATTTAGCTCGTTATCACGACGGAATAGATAATTTGAAACTGCGGTTCCAAGGAGAACCATTGCTAGCGTGAAGAGAAATAAGTAGCGGATATTTTGGCTCTTAGCCGTCTTAATATCAGCAAGTGACACCGAGAGAACCAAGAACTCGTCATCAGGTAACGCAATTGCTCTAATGCGATTGATTCCATCGATTTCTAGCGTCAAACCTTCAGCCATTGCTTCTGATAAATCTTGGTCACTTGGCACGCTCTGTAAATCGCCAGAACTTTGATTTAGCGAGGTTATTTCACGCGCTGCAGAGATATAAGAAACCGTGAATTTAAGATCACTTTGATCTGCCAGAAGCAAGGCAAGGGAAAGTGGATCATCATCGGTATCAACTAATTGGTTTACCGCGGAGGCGAGAATTGAATCAACGCGGCCAACTTCATTGTTTTCGGTGATGCTGATGGCAAAAAGTCCGATTGCGGCAGAAATCAAAATAATTATGGCTGAAACGAGTGCGGTAAGGCGAGTCTGCAACTTCATTAATCAGCGACAATCTGAAAACCTATGCCACGAACTGTCTTAATTCCATCAAAGCCATCAATATGAAGTTTTTTGCGCAAGTAAGAGATATAGGTATCCACCACTGTAGAGCTGCTTTTGAAATCAATCTCCCAGACTTCAGAGAGCAGAGTTTCTTTAGTGACCACATTGCCGCGATTTAGAATCAATTGCTCTAGTAGCTTGAACTCTGTCGGGGATAGATCTACTGCCTGCTCATTGAACTTAACGGAATATTTTGAAAAATCCATTGAGATTGGGCCGCAGGTGAGAACTTTCACTTCGGCAACTTCGCCTTTGCTGCGTCGCATAATTGCTTTAACTCTAAGCACCAACTCTTCGATACTAAAAGGCTTAGTTAAGTAATCATCTGCGCCAGTTCGTAGTCCCTGGTTAATGTCAGCCTTATCAGCGCGTGCGCTGAGCATCAGAACCGGAACCGACATTCCTTCAGTACGTAACTTTTCAAGTAGCGCTAGACCATCTAGTTTCGGCATATTGATATCTAGAATTAGCAGATCAAATCTTTCGCGGCGCAAGAACGAGAGCGCTTCAAGTCCATCGGCAGCCTGCACGGCGGTTATCTCAGAGATACTCAGGGCTTCGCTGATTAGCTCGCGAACACCTGGCTCATCATCAATTACCAGTACTTTTGGCTGCTGGGACATGACGCTAAGGCTAGTTCGTAGAGCAGGTATTGGGTATAGCAGGCAGGCTGGTTAGCCCAATTCATTTGCAAAACATTAAGATTCACAAGGATTTCACAAACTTATCCCTCATCCTTATCTCACCAGGGACGGGCTATCGAAAGGTCGAAGATGAAAAAGCGCTTAGCAGTAATCGCATTAGTTGCGAGTGCCCTTTTTGCTTCGACAAATACCGCGCTAGCTGATGCGCAGAGTGACTACCAATTAGCGTTTGCGCAATATGAAACTGCGCTAGCTAATTGGAGCGTTGCA
This sequence comes from uncultured Candidatus Planktophila sp., assembly GCA_964624105.1. GTDB lineage: Bacteria > Actinomycetota > Actinomycetes > Nanopelagicales > Nanopelagicaceae > Planktophila. The sequence continues at coordinate 5,652 of CAZUWN010000034.1, forward strand.
GTAAAAGCTGAACAAGAAAACTTTAAAGTTACGATGCAAAATTGGAATGTCGCCGTTAAAGCAGCAGATCTAGCGCGCAAGGAGATTGCTTCTAAATTTAAGAGTGATGCCGATGCAATAAGAGAACGTACGATTGCAGCTGTAACTGCTGCTGCCACAGCAAAAGAAAAGAAAGCTGCTAACGCCGCAGGAAAAATCGAAATGGATTTAGCAATCGCAGCACGCAATGCCGCGTTGGATTCTGTGGTTAAGCCAGGTATAAAGCCAATTAAACCAAAACCAGTACCTGCGCCTACTCCACCTGCAAAACCAGCAAAACCTACAAAACCGGCTAAGCCAAGTAAGAAGCCGGCAGCAACAAAATCTCCTGCTTAATTACTTTTTCTTAAATTGCAAATTTTCTAATTGATTCTGTTGAGTGTTATCCCTCATTCCAATTCTAATTTCATTTTGATAATCGCGCTGTGATCTAGGGATCACTCTTGAAAGAGGTACCCCTCAGCTTTTTAGGTTTGGCGAATTTCTCGAGTGCCAAGATTCTCTTGTAAATAAGTATTTATTTACGGAGAGAATGAGGCAAGAAAATGAATTCCATTCAGATTTCGAAAACAAAGAAGTTTGCACTTCTCATAGCCACGCTATCCCTAGTGCTAGGCGGTCTTTCCACTGCTAACGCAGCAACTAAAACAATTACTTGTTACAAAGGCACTATCGTAAAAAAGGTAACTGCCACTTCGCCCAAGGTACCTAAGTGCCCAACTGGTTACACAACAAAGAAACCAGTAGTTAAGCCAACTGCTGCAGCAACTGTTAAGCCAACTACAGCGGCAACAACTCCGGCAGTAGCTTCCAACAAGTTTGCTTTCAATGGTACTTACAAAGGCAAGATGTCAATCGTATGGAGTGACTACGATGCTAAAGCAACTTCAGTAAGCGGCGATGGCACAGGAGCAATCTTCGGAATGGATTCACTCTCCGGAAGTGGTTCATCAGCACCTTCAACTCAATGTGCTGGCCTAGATGGAACTGGCGTAATCAGTGGTGGCGGTAGCAGTATAAAAGTCACTTTTGATACATC
>CAZUWN010000034.1:6829-9454 GCA_964624105.1 uncultured Candidatus Planktophila sp.
AAGGAGCAAGTAAATGAGAAAGATCATCTCGGGCTTAGTAATTAGCTCGCTAGCAATAGTTGGTGGTGCAATTACTGGAACTTCAGCACATGCAGCTCCAGCAACACCTACTTTGGTAGTAACCGGCGGAAATGCCACTTTCGGACTAGATCCAGCCATCATTACTGCCACAGCAAGTGCTGCTGGCAAAGTTAAGTTTTCCGCCGCAGGTGTTGCCATTGCTGGTTGCGATGCGATCAGCACAACTACCGTGGCTCCTTTTGTTGCCAAGTGTTCATGGGTGCCAGCAGCTGGAGGGGCAACAGTGCTTTCAGCATCTTTCACACCTACTGATGCTGAGGCGTTTGTAGCAGTTGAGTCATCTCCACTAACAGTAAAGGTCGGTGTTCCAGTACAGGGTGTTGTTTCACCAATTCATATGTACGTGGACACTGTTCTGGCAAGCGGCACTTCAGGTGTTCTAGCACCACGCTTTGGTGTTAGCTGCGCAATAACTTCAGAATTTATCGTCGGTCAAGGAATTGTTTTCCGCGTCTACGGTAATAACTCAGATCTTGGCGGCGCAGTTCTTGATTCAAAAAACGTGGAAAAGGCCTACATTGAAGTTGCTGGTGTTGCTACACCAATAACTATGTCTTATGGCAACCACAGCGGTGCTTCATTCTGGACCGGTGTACTTCGTACTGGTACTGCTGCTGGTCAATACAACACTCTCGGTCTAATTAGCTACAAAGTAACCATGATCGCCAAGCCTCAGACTTCAATCCAGGTTCTTTCCACAAAGCTAGTTATCAAAACAGTTGATGGCGTAAAGCAAAAAGTTGATGGCAAGTATGTAATGGAACGAATTAGCTATTACAAGACTGTAAAGCTAGCAACTCCAATTGCCGGTCCAATCGGAACTTGGCAATCAAACTTTATGCCTGCTTCACAACTGACCCTGTTTGCACCACCTAAGGCATAACGCCCAAGTACTAAAAATCAGTTTCGACGAACTTGGTTTCTTGAGTAATTGCCTCCGTAACTCAAGAAACCAAGTTCTGAGAAAGTAGCGCTTAACTCGGAGAAAGAAGTTCTAGAAATGAATAAGAAAGTAATTGCAGTAGCCATCGCGGCGATTTTGCCCATAGCGATGATGTCAGCAGCAAGTGGCGCTGATACAAATCCAGTAATTCCAATAAATCTTGTTGCACCTGTCGGTATTCCTGATGTGGCACCACTGCCATTTACCGCTGAAAAATCCGCAGCATTTGCCATTCCAGCCGTCATGTCTAACGTAGCTGTCACACCTCAACAAGGTGTTGTCGGTGAGGCTTTGACGATTGCAGGCAGTGGGTTAGCCGCAAACACCGATTACACACTTACTTGGGGTACCTCAGAAGGTACTTGGGTAACAGATATTCAGCCAAATAGCATTAACTATCTAGGCGTGAAATACAGCAAGTTCAATGTAAATATCGGTGCTATTAAAACTGATGCGAGTGGCTCATTTAGCTTTAAAGGTAAAGTGCCAAGTGACTTCGGTGGCGTGCATGATATCTATCTAGTTAAAGAGGGCGTTGCCGTAGCACACGGTGGTTTCCAGTTGACTCGCACAGTTTCGATTACACCAAAGAGTGGCCCTATCGGAACTCCAGTTACTGTTACATATACCGGAATGGGTGCCTCTCTCTACACAGCAGGTGCTGCGGTGCATTGGGACAACGGTTATGCCGGTGAAATGCAGGCACTCTGGACTCGCGGAACTGCCAAAGTGGTCGTTCGTGCATCAGGTGAACTTGGCGATCACTTCGTTGTTGTTAAAGATGCTATTACCTTTCAGTACCTAAATATCTTGCAATCACCAGTGCCATTTGCAAATGGTGGCGTTGCAAAGTTCACAATTACTAAGGGAACTCCTTCAACCAAGCCATATCTGGTTTTGCCTAAGAATTACGTGCCCACAGTTTCACAACGAACCACTTTGTCTGATGCTGGTTTAGATCCAAATACTAAAGCGGTTGCAACTCTTTCAACTGATCGTGGCCCGGTATTAACTAAGACCACTTTCAACGCAACTGGTTTAACTTCAACCGGAACACATCAGCTAGTTTGGGCATCTGTAGTTGGAAATCGCGTTAACTGCACCGGTACTTGCTGGGCATATAACTCAATCCCACTTGCCACAGTTGATGTAACTGGATCAACAGTTAGTCAGGCAATCACAATCCCTGATCACTTAGGTGGATGGCATGTAATCCAGCTAAAGCAGGGTGACAAAATTCAGGCCCAGACTTCGTTCTATGTTCAAGAGAGCATGGTTAAGTTCCTCGATAAGAACGGCAAAGTAGTTACCGAAGGCATCGCAAAGGCTGATAATTCAGGCTCTGCGGCCGCTATCGCTAAAGGTGGCGCTGGTATTCCGACCTATAAATTCAAGGCTGGCGAAACCATAACTATCAGTATGCGCGGCATTGGCTGGACTCAACTAGATAACACCCGCGCGGTTACATATGACAATAACTACATTGGTTATGGCTGTGGCTTTAACTCAAATGGATTTATGGTCATTCATATAACTGCAACAGGTAAACCTGGTTTCCACACAATTGATTTGCGTCCGTTGCTATATACCCAGCAACCATC
>CAZUWN010000035.1:0-9400 GCA_964624105.1 uncultured Candidatus Planktophila sp.
ATTCGTTTTGCTTGTAGCTCTTCGGTTTCTAGCCCCATTAATTCGCGCAAGCGATTGGTGTGATAACCGGCAGCAACTAACTTAGGTTGGAACTTCAAAACCTTATTATTACCATCGATAGCAATCGAAACCTCTTCAACTGCAAAACCCAAATCATGTAGTTGGCGCATTGCGCGTTCAACAGCACGGCGATCAGTTGGGTCAAGTGATTGCGGATCACGAAGCGCGGCCCAAAGTCGTCGATATCTTTTCATCACAGTGTCACTTGCTCGAACTGGGTCCATGCCTGGATAGAGAACACCAGATAAAGCTAAGTCCTCTAGTTCAGCCGCAACATTAAAGTGAGCGATATCTAAATCATGTTCGCGTTGACCGTCACTAAGAGTTTTTTGAAACTCGCCTGTTTCAGCATCAACTAAGTAAGCTGCAAAACCTTCCGCATCTCGGCGGAATAAAGTATTTGAAAGCGAACAATCGCCCCACCAAAAACCAAGTAGATGCAATCGAACTAGTAACAGCGCCAAAGCGTTAGCCATATTCAAAATGTCATGAGGTGATAGAGCGCCAGAGAGTACAACTCGGTAAGGCAGTGAATATGGCAAGAAGCGAGTAGCTAATACACAGGGCAACTCTTCGCCATTTATATCTTTGCGGCCTTCTACAACGGCAATTGGATCAACGCTGGGTGCTTGTAATCTACGAAGTTCACGCAAGGCGGCATATTCGCGATTAGCGAACTCAGAAACTGTCTCTTTCACCGCATAGATTTCGGAGTCAGCTTCATCAGTTACTCGGATCAGGCGAACCACGTGACGCGAGATACCGCGTTTTTCAGCAAGAGCTGGATCTTCTGGCCACTCTTCTAGCGGCTGATTCCAAGGCAGACCCGAGATGGCAGCGATCTCTTCGCCAAAGCCAGTGATTCGTAGGGTCATGGGCTCATCTTAGGCAATTACACTTGAACACATGGCGATAAGTAAGCGAATTAAAAAAGTTGTTGCAGGTGACCCTAAGGTAATTAACACTGATATGGGCGCTTTAGGTGACCCAATTAACAAATCACACCCATTTTATTTTGGATTCATTGCAACGATCGGCGCACTTGCTGCATTTGTATTGATGCGAGCACTTGCCAGTGCATCGCAGATATTCGTCTTGATTTTAATTGCGCTCTTCTTAGCAACTGGGCTTAACCCAGCCGTTGAAGCACTTCGCCGTAGAGGCTTGTCACGAACTAGCGCTGTTACTGCAATATTTATTTCGGTAATTTTATTTGTAATTTTCTTTGCTTTAATTGTGGTGCCGCCCGTTGTTTCGCAAGGTTCTAACTTAATCAGTCAAGCGCCATCTTTGATTCAAGATTTGAAATCTAACTCTTTGTTTATGCGGCTCAATGATCAGTACGGAATAATTGATACATTGCAGCGCGAAGTTGCCTCACGAACTTCAGATGGAAAACTGCTGCTGACAACATTTGGCGGCGTAGTTGGTGTTGGCAAATCAGTATTATCTGGAACTTTTGCCGCTCTTACTATTTTGGTTTTAACTCTTTATTTCTTAACTTCGCTACCGCAAATGGTCAAGCTAGGATTACGTCTTGCTCCAGCATCTCGTCGTGAACGGGTTGGCGCATTAACCGAGGCAATAATTTCAAGAGTTGGTTCATTCGTTAGCAGCCAAGTAATGATCGCTGTTATGGCCGGTATTTTCACATTCCTACTCTCACTTGCCCTCGGAATTCCTTCCCCAATCGCACTTGGAATGACAGTGCTCGTTTGTGGCTTGATCCCGCTAATCGGCCACTTTATCGGCTGCACCGTGGTCACTTTAGTTGCGCTAACTCAATCAGTAACTATCGGGCTCGTAGCGTTCTTGGCTTATGTTCTCTATGTGCAGATTGAAAACTATCTAATAACACCGCGCATAATGAAGAAAACACTTTCAGTGCCTGGCGCAGTAACAATTATTTCAGCGCTAATTGGTTCATCGCTATTGGGCCTAGTTGGCGGCCTATTAGCAGTGCCAGTTGCTGCGGCGATTATCTTGATTTTGGATGAAGTAGTTTTCCCAAGAACTGATAACGCCTAAACTTCGGTAGGTAGCGGCAATCTATTTGGCGCAATGATTTGAGTAATTTCGGTAAGCACGCGATTAACCGAAGGCTCGCCCACCCATAAGTGCTTTGCGCCATCAACTGCAATCATCTGGTGATTCTTAATTACTGCAAAACGTTTCGCAGCTTCTGGTGGTTGCAGGTAATCATCCAGCTCAGGAACTATTGTGAAAACTGGGCGACCATCGTTATTCCAATATTCCAAATCACTTGGCTCGGAGGTGCGAAGTGGTGGACTCAATAAAATTAGTCCTTTATGTCGTGGGTCTTTAGCATGACGCAACGCTAAATCAGTACCGAAAGACCAGCCAACGATCCAAAGATTTTCTAGCTTTAAAGTATCTAAGCAATAAGTGAGCGCTGCCTCAACATCGAATTTTTCTGCGCCACCATTATCGAAAGTGCCAGTACTAGTGCCGTCGGCACTCGTTGTTCCGCGGGTATTAAAACGCACGACAGTAATGCCTGCCATATCGGGTAAACGATTAGCTGCTTTCTTATAAATATGACTATCCATCATGCCGCCAGCAGTTGGCAGCGGGTGCAGGCAAAGTATTGCGCCATTGGAATTGCCAATTGGGCTGGCAACTTCGCCCACCAATGTTTCGCCATCGGCTGTCGTCAAGGTGAAAAGTGAGCGATTAGCCGGCAATACCGTGCTGGGGCGAATTGGTTCGGCCATTAGGCAAGTGTATCTTTGCCGCTATGGCCACATCACGTAAAAAGACCTTTGATTCAATCAATCCAGTATCCGGTGAAGTTTTAGCTACCTTTCCAGTAGATAGCAAAGACATCGTTTCACTAGTTGTTGAAACCGCCCATGAAGCGCTTTATCAATGGCAGCACCTAGGTTTTAAAGGTCGCAAGAAGGTATTGCTTGACTGGAGCAAATACTTAATCAGCCACGTTGATGAGATCGCTGAGTTAATTTCTGATGAAACCGGAAAGCCAATTAGTGATGCCAAGTTAGAAGCAGCACTTGCGATTAACCACGTTGGTTGGGCGGCACGTAACGCTGAATATGTGATGAGTCCAGAACATCGTTCACCTGGAGCGCTCATGGCAAATATGTCAGCGCGCGTTGAGCACTCACCAGTTGGCGTCGTCGGTGTTATTGGTCCCTGGAACTATCCGATGTTCACTCCACTTGGTTCAATCACCTACGCACTTGCAGCTGGTAACGCAGTGGTATTTAAACCAAGTGAGTTAACCCCAGCAGTTGGTGTTTGGCTAGCAGATTCATTTGCCCAAGTTGCGCCGAGTGAAGATATTTTCCAAGTTATTACTGGCTTTGGCGACACCGGTAAATATTTATGTGAAAGCGAAATTAATAAGTTAGCTTTCACTGGTTCAACCAAGACTGCCAAGTTAGTCGCTGCAACGTGCGCAGCAAATATGATTCCGGTAATTCTGGAATGTGGTGGCAAAGACCCAGTGATCATTGCTGAAGATGCCAACCTTAAGGCAGCTGTTGAAAATACTTTATGGTCTGCCATGTCTAACGCTGGGCAAACTTGTATCGGCGCTGAACGTATTTATGTAGATGAAAAGATTGCAGATCGCTTCATTGAACTCTTCGTTTCAGAAGCTGAAAAGATCACCGCAGGTGCGCCAGGGGCTGGTAATTACGGTCCCGCAACTATGCCAGAACAATTAGATGTGATTGCAGCACATATTGCCGATGCGTTAAAGCGCGGCGGTAAAGCACTTTTAGGTGGTAAAAAATCAGTACAGCCGCCGTATGTGCAGCCCGTTGTTTTAGTAGATGTGCCCGAAGATGCCATCGCAATGACCGAAGAAACCTTTGGGCCAGTAATTATTATTAATCGGTTCCACTCTATTGATCATGCAATTCGCTTAGCTAACGCAAGTAAATATGGCTTAGGTGCTTCGGTCTGGTCAAAGCGTCAAGGTAAAAAGATTGCTTCACAACTTCATTGTGGAATGGTTGCAATTAACTCAACTATTTCGTTCGCAGCAATTCCATCTGTGCCATTTGGTGGCGTGAAAGATAGTGGCTCTGGTCGCATTCATGGCCCCGAAGGAATTCTCGAATTTACGTATCCACGCACCGTCGTTCGCGCAAGATTCCAATTGCCGTTGGCAATTACTAGCTTTAAACGTTCTTACTTCAGCGATAAATTAATTGTGCGCGCCATCAAGATTCTTAAAGGTCGGCTGAGTTAACTTTTAATTAGGTTAATTAGAAGCGGGGCGCATTTCGCGTGCGTTCTGTGCGAGGACCGCGATTATTTTTCTTACTCCAACATGGTGTGTGCCAATGGCGACGCGATTCTTCATCATGTTCTAACCACGCAACAATATGTGGCGTTGCCATCGGAATCACTTGATCACAACCTGGGCAGCGATATGGTTTATTTGAGGAAGAACCAGTTAATTTTCTAACTCGATATGTTCCATCACTGTGTTCTTCGATACTTTCATTAGAAGTATTGATTTCTCGCTCAGCATCCTGAGGTCTTTTCCCTTTGGGATAGTTGCGGCGCGGGCTCATGGTTCATTTTCTCGCATTTTTAAGCTTCTTGTGACAGGCTGGAGCCATGAAGGTGATTGAAGTTAAGGGCCTTACAAAGTCATATGGCGACTTCACCGCCGTTGCGGGCATCGATTTAGCGATCGAGGCAGGCGAGATTTTCGCTCTATTGGGCCCAAATGGCGCCGGCAAAACCACGACCGTTGAGATTTTGGCCGGCTTTCGAGCACCCGATAGCGGTTCAGTCAGTGTGCTGGGGTTTGATCCAGCCACTAAAGGCGACACTGGCCGCAGTTGGCGCAATCGCATCGGCATCGTTCTACAGACCGCCTCCGATGCTGGTTCATTTAAGGTGCGCGAAATTGTTAAGCATTTCAGTGCTTTCTATGCCAACCCGCGCGATGTTGATCAAGTAATCGAAGCAGTAGGTCTTACCGAAAAGCGCGATTCTTTAGTCCTTGAACTATCAGGTGGCCAACGACGCCGCCTTGATGTGGCACTTGGAATCATCGGAAATCCTGAACTCCTATTTCTTGATGAGCCAACCACTGGTTTTGATCCAGAAGCACGGCGCGCATTCTGGTCGCTGATTCGCGACTTAAAGGCTGGCGGCACCACAATTTTATTAACTACTCATTATCTTGATGAAGCTGAAGAGTTAGCCGATCGCGTTGCCGTAATTACGGCTGGAAAAATAGTAGAAGTTTCCACGCCCGCGCTCCTTGGTGGTCGCAGCAGCGCAAAAGCTACCGTTTCCTGGCTGGGAAGATCTGGTCTTGAATCCGAAGAGAGCGATAACCCAACTGCAGTTGTAGCAAAGTTAGCTGCTCAATTTTCTGGCGATATTCCAGAATTAGTTATCACTCGACCATCGCTAGAAGATATTTACTTAAAGATGATTGGTGGCCGAGATGAATAAAGTTCCGGGCACCTTGAAACTTGGTTTACTGCGTGGCCAAATGGAGATCATTCAATTTTCCCGCCAGAAAGAAGCAGTGGTATTTACCATCTTCTTCCCCGTTATTTTATTAGCCATCTTTGGCAGCGTATTTAAGGACACGATTGCGCCAGGGGTAACTTTTAGCCAATATTTTGTAGCTGGCATGATCGCCTCAGGCTTAGTTAATAGTGGCTTTCAAAATATTGCCATTAATATTCCAATCGAACGTGACCTGGGTGCTATCAAACGCCTGCGTGGCACGCCTTTGCCGATTACTAGTTACTTCATCGGCAAAGCTATTTCAGTCTTTGCCAGCATGGTGGTGCAAGTTTTTATCTTGCTTGCCATCGGTGTTGCTTTCTTTGGTTTAAATATGCCAACCGAACCAAGCAAATGGTTAACTTTTACTTGGTTACTACTACTCGGAACCGCCAGCTCAACCGCACTTGGCGTGGCATTCTCTTCAGTGCCAAAAAATGGTCGCGGCGCATCTGCCATAGTTTCGCCCGTTGTAATCATTTTGCAATTCTTTAGCGGAGTTTTCTTTGTCTTCACTCAATTGCCTGGCTGGATGCAACAAGTTGCCGCAATCTTCCCACTCAAATGGCTAACTCAAGGAATGCGAAGTGTTTTCTTACCCGACACTTTTGCAGCGCAAGAAGTTGCTAAGAGCTGGGAAGGTGGTCGCACCGCCATAATTCTTTTAGTTTGGCTTATCGTTGGCCTCTTCTTTGCGGTTAAGACATTTCGTTGGGAGAACAAGTGAAGCGACTCGGATTAGTACTTCCACTAATACTGCTAGTGGTGCTTTCACTCAGTGCTAGCGGGGCAAGTGCCGCATCGAAAATTAAACCATCACCTTCACCAAAGTGGCCACCAGTTGGTTTTACGGTCAAAGGTGAGATTTATGCAAAAGTACCAACTGTTAAAGAGTTAGTTGGTATAGCTTCAAACAGTAAAGTGCTTACAGCGCAGTTAGCGCAGAAAGTCGATGGCGTACTGATTTGTCAGAAGTATTCCTGCGGAGCGATTACTGTGGCCTCAACCAATGGTTGCTCCTGGTGGGAAGTTAAATCTAGAGTTAGAGGCCCAAAAAACCTAGAAGATCCAACTGTTACTACCTTTGGCACGATTCGCACAACGACTACTGGAACTGCAAAAAAGGTCTATAAAACAATCCTTTTAATCAGCTCTGAAGATATCGAACGTGGAAATAAGATTTCTAATATAAATGTGATTTGTCATCATGCACCAGCAACTGAGACGTTAAAAACTAACGTCTACACACCAACCCAGAGTTAAAGAACTGATTTGGGTTAGCGATTAGCTCCTGGTACCCAAAGTTCATCGCCTTGCTCTTTATTTGAAATGCGAGCAAGCACAAAGAGTAAGTCAGATAAGCGATTTAAATACTTTGCCGCCAGTGGATTTACGCCGCCACCGAATGCGTGAATCGCAGCCCATGTGCAACGCTCGGCACGACGCGCAACAGTTCGCGCCACATGCAAGTTGGCTGCAGCCAAAGTTCCTGAAGGCAATACAAATGAGCGAAGTGGTTCTAACTGCTCGTTGTAAGCATCAATCTGTTCTTCTAGATAAGTAATCTGTGATTCCAGAACTCGTAGTGGCTCAATTTTTGGCTCATCAACTACTGGAGTACAAAGATCTGCGCCCACATCGAAGAGATCATTTTGAATACGAATCAACAGCGGCTTTAATTCAGCCGGCAATGTATCGGCGCAGAGAGCAACACCAATTGCTGAGTTAGCTTCATCTACGGTGGCATATGCCTCAAGACGTGGATCATTCTTCGAAGTGCGGCTCATATCGCCGAGAGAAGTAGTTCCGTCATCGCCAGTTTTTGTGTAAATCCGCGTCAAATTAACCATGGGGAGAGCCTAATCGGGCAGATAAGATACGACCACTCGAGAATTAACGTTGCATTAAAGAATTTGAAAGGGGTGCCGCCATGGCTGCAATTGACCGCTTCCGTGTTGTCGGTGGCGCCCGGCTGGCCGGCGAAGTTAGCGTTAGCGGGGCTAAGAACTCGGCCCTAAAACTTATGGCCGCTTCTCTCTTAGCAGCTGGCAAAACCACGATTCGCAACGTGCCTGATATTGCTGACGTCGACATCATGGCTGATCTGCTTACCCGCTTAGGTTGCACAGTTGAACATGGTCAAAGCGTTGTAACTATTGATGTGCCCGAAGTTCCGGGTCATCGCGCTGATTACGATTTAGTACGCAAGATGCGTGCCTCAATTAACGTGCTTGGCCCACTTGTTGCTCGTGTTGGCCAAGCTGAAGTTGCTCTACCCGGCGGCGATGCTATTGGTTCGCGTGGTTTAGATTTTCATATCCGCGGTCTTGAGTCCCTAGGCGCTAAAGCCCACAATGAACATGGTTATGTAATTGCTGAAGCACCTAACGGTTTAATCGGCGCCGAAATTGTTTTGGATTTTCCTAGCGTTGGCGCAACTGAGAACTTAATGACTGCTGCAGTGCTGGCAAAAGGTGTAACTACGATAGATAACGCAGCTCGCGAACCAGATTTAGTTGATCTCGGAAATTTCCTAATTAGCATGGGTGCAAAAATTGAAGGCTTGGGCACACCACTAATCACAATCACTGGTGTTACTAAAATGCACCCAACTGATCACGCCACTATTGCAGATCGCATCGTCACTGGCACTTGGGCATTTGCTGCGGCCATGACGCAAGGCGACATCACGATTAACGGAGCACGTGCCCAAGATCTAGAAATTCCACTTGAGAAATTAACTGCCGCCGGCGCCATTGTTACTTCGAATGAAAACTCAATCCGAGTGCGCATGGATTCTCGGCCAAAAGCTATTGATGTTTCAACCCTTCCCTACCCTGGCTTTCCAACTGACTTGCAACCGATGGTAATTACCTTAAATTCAATCGCAACTGGTGATGCGATAGTGACCGAGAACGTTTTCGAAGGTCGCTTTATGTTCGTGAATGAATTGATCAGATTAGGCGCGCAAATCACCATCGATGGCCACCACGCAGCTATAACAGGGGTGGAAAAGCTATCTAGCGCACCTGTTGTAGCAACTGATATTCGAGCTGGCGCAGGCCTGGTTTTGGCTGGTTTGGTTAGCGATGGCATAACTTTTGTCGAAGATGGTTATCACATCGATCGTGGCTATCCAGATTTTGCTAAACAATTGCGCGCACTTGGCGCTGACGTAACTCGCGAACTCTAAGCTCTCATTTTTAGAATCAAAGATCGAGTTGTGGCAATAAAAAACTCCCGATGAATTAATCACCGGGAGTTTTTAACTTAAAACTAATTAGCCAGCTGACTCAGTCAAGATCGAAACTCGATCATTTGATACTGATAAGAAGCCACCATGAACATTGAACTCTTGGGTGGTTCCATCAGAGACCTTGATGCTGACTGCTCCGTCGACTAGAACACCGAATAAAGGTGCGTGACCTGGCAGAACGCCAAGATCACCTTCGGTTGTGCGAGCTGAGATAAACGAAGCCTCGCCTGACCAAACCTTCTGTGTTGGTGAAACTACTGCGACTTTGAGTGTCATGAGTTAGTTCTTCGCCAATTCAGCAGCACGGCGCTCAACATCGTCGAGGCCACCACACATGAAGAATGCTTGTTCTGGAACGTGATCGTACTTTCCATCAGCAAGTGCTTCGAATGCTGCGATTGTGTCTACTAGCGGAACGAATGATCCTTCGATACCGGTGAAGACCTTTGCTACGAAGGTGTTCTGTGACAAGAAGCGCTGAATACGACGTGCGCGACCTACCAAGATACGGTCTTCTTCAGAAAGTTCATCGATACCAAGAATCGCAATGATGTCTTG
>CAZUWN010000036.1:0-9399 GCA_964624105.1 uncultured Candidatus Planktophila sp.
GTTGGCGCGGAGAGCCTGACCCACTTCATGTTCGTGCAATCGATGCTTACTTTGTTTCAGCCGCAGAACACGGAATGAATGCTTCGACATTTACTTCTCGCGTTATTGCATCAACCGGCGCTGATGTTGCAGCAGCAATTTCAGGTGCAATCGGTGCGATGTCTGGCCCACTACATGGTGGCGCACCAGCTCGCGTACTAACCATGATTGAAGATGTTGAAAAAGCAGGCAATGCTGAAACTTATGTAAAGGGATTACTAGATCGCAAAGAGCGCTTAATGGGATTCGGTCACCGCGTTTATCGCGCTGAAGATCCACGTGCTCGCACATTACGTCGCACTGCAAAAGAACTTAATGCGCCACGTTATGAAGTTGCTGAAGCTCTTGAGCGAGCAGCACTTAAAGAACTTCGTGAGCGTCAACCAGATCGCGTTCTAGAAACTAACGTGGAATTCTGGGCCGCAATTATTCTCGACTTTGCTGAAGTACCAGCGCCACTATTTACCTCAATGTTCACCGCTGCACGTACTGCAGGTTGGTCAGCACACATTCTCGAGCAGAAGCGCACCGGGCGCTTGATTCGTCCTTCAGCTCGTTATGTTGGTAAACCACCGCGCCGCCCCGAAGATGTTGATGGCTGGGATCACACAGTCGGAATGATCCACAACTAATTAATTGAAGATCGTATTTGCTGGTGACAGCATTACCGCATCTGGCAATTGGGCTGAGGCGATTAATTTTGCTGAAGTTAAGAACTTTGCAGTTCCTGGTGGATCCACCGATGGCTTACTCGCTGCAATTCCAGAGATCGTTGCCAGTAGCCCTGATCTAATCTCAGTATTAATTGGCACCAATGATTTCGGTAACCCCGAGATTAATCGCGAAGGTGCAGATGTCGGCGCTCGCGTAATTGCAATTGTAAATGAATTTAAAGCTCAAGCACCGAGCGCAAAGTTGTTACTGCACACCATCTTGCCTCGCGGCGTTGAGGCAACTGGGGTTGATTTACGGCCACGAGTAATTGCAGCTAATAATTTTATTAAAGCTAATTTACCTACTGATATTGAATTTATTGATTTGTGGCCGCTCTTTGTCGCACCTGATGGGCTATCGCTGGCTGATCAGTATGTAATGGCCGATGAGCCAATCTTAAAATTACATATAAATGAAAATGGTTACAGAGAATGGATAACTGTTTTGTTACCAAAACTGCAACGCATGGTAAACGGCAAATAATTCCACTGCTTCTGTTAGCCTTCGCAGGTTATGTCTAATTATAAATTTATTGCTGGTGACAAAAAATGGTGGCGACAGGCTGTCGTTTATCAGATCTACCCACGCAGCTTCGCTGACTTAAATGGCGATGGCATCGGCGATCTAGCCGGCATGATTGATCGGGTTCCATACTTAAAATCACTAAGTATTGATGCAGTTTGGCTGAGCCCGTTCTATCCATCTGAGCTAGCCGATGGTGGTTATGACGTTGCTGATTACCGCAATGTTGATCCACGTATTGGATCTTTGGAAGAATTCGATAAGTTAATTGAAGAGTTACATAAAGTTGAAATTAGAGTATTCGTAGATATCGTTCCTAACCATTCATCTGATCAGCACGAATGGTTTCAGGCTGCGCTTAAAGCTGGCCGCGGTTCACCAGAACGTGATCGCTACATCTTCCACGATGGCATTGGCGAAAATGGCGATACCCGCCCATCTGAGTTAGTAAGTCACTTCGGCCCAACTGGCTGGACCCGCGTTACTGAACCAGATGGCACACCGGGTCAGTGGTATTTACATTTATTTGCACCTGAACAACCTGATTTCAATTGGGACAATCAAGAAGTTCGCGATGATTTTATTAAAACACTGCGCTTCTGGTCTGATCGTGGCGTTGATGGCTTCCGCATCGATGTGGCACATGCTCTAACAAAAGATTTCTCTGATGGCTTGCCTGCGCGCAACACCATGGATATTGATCCAAGTAAGCCCGACGGCAGTGACCCGCTATTTGATCGCGATGAAGTTCATGAGATCTACCGTGAGTGGCGCAAAGTATTTAACGAATATGACCCACCACGCGTTGCAGTGGCCGAAGCAAGTGCACCAGCACACCGCTTAGGTGCATATGCCAGCGAAGAAACACTTGGCCAAGCATTTAACTTTGATTTGTTGCATGCTGATTGGAATACCAAGCGCTTTAAGCACTTAATTAGCAACAGCATGAAGCGCGCAGATAAATCAGGCTCTTCAAACACTTGGGTGCTCTCTAATCACGATGTTGTGCGACACCCAACCCGTTATGGCT
Source organism: uncultured Candidatus Planktophila sp. (assembly GCA_964624105.1). GTDB lineage: Bacteria > Actinomycetota > Actinomycetes > Nanopelagicales > Nanopelagicaceae > Planktophila. The sequence goes on from CAZUWN010000036.1 coordinate 2,306, forward strand.
TGCCGGATAAAACTGATTTAGTTAAGTGGTACATCTCAGAAGGAACGTCAGCACCTCTTGATGCCAAGCAGGGTATCGATCGTGCGCGCGCTTCAACGATGTTAATTCTCGCTCTTCCTGGTTCGACCTACCTATATCAAGGCGAAGAAATCGGATTATTCGAAGTTGCTGATACTCCGCGCGAAGCGATGCAGGATCCACAATGGTTTAGGAATCCAGGCAAAGCTCGTAGCCGCGATGGTTGCCGTATTCCATTGCCTTGGACTACCGAAGGCTCTTCATTTGGCTTTGGTCCTGGTGGTTCACATCTACCAATGCCAGCTAATTTTGGAAAGTATTCAGTTGCGGCCAATGAGGCTGATGCAAACTCAGTGCTTAATCTCTATCGCAAAGCAATCGCAATGCGTAGAGGGTTGCAATGTGCTGAAGAAATCAAATTCATATTTAACTGGAATCGCAACGTGCTGCACTTTGCTCGTCCAAATGGCTGGCAATCATTTACTAATTTCGGCAAATCACCAGTAAAGCTTCCAAACGGAAAAGTTTTACTCACCAGCCAACCATTAGTTGGCAATCAGGTACCGGGTGAAACAACAGTTTGGTTACAGGCTTAACCCTTAACTGCGCCGCCAGTTAGTCCGTTGGTGATGTACTTCTGTAGCGATACAAAGAGAATCACGATAGGTGTTGAAGCCATCACCGCACCTGCTGCAAACATGGCCCAGTTCTTAGTCCATGGATCTGCCAGAAGTAACTGCAATCCGACAGCAACTGTGTATTGCTCATTTGTATTGAAAACAATTGAGGCCAATACATAATCACCAAAAGTTCCAATAAATGAAAGCAGTGCCATCACCGCGAGCACTGGCGCAACCAGGCGCAGAATAATCTTGAAGAAGATCTGAGTATGTGTAGCGCCATCAATTTTGGCTGCTTCATCGAGTTCCTTTGGAATCGTATTAAAGAAGCCATACATTAAGTAAGTTCCGCCACCAAGTGAGCCACCTAGATAAATCAAAATCAAACCGGCTTTAGTTCCGAGTCCGATTGCCGGTACATAATCAGTTAGCTTGCTCAAGATTCCGTAAACGGCAACCAAACCAAGAATTGACGGGAACATTTGAATCAAAATAAGTGACAATAAACCAGCTCGGCGACCATTGAATCGCAAGCGAGAGAATGCAAATGCGGCCAACGCACTGATAAACACGCTAATTACAGCTGTCACGCCAGCAAGAATTAACGTGTTTTTCATCCAAATTACAAATGGATAATCTGAAGATTGCAGCAGGTCGGTGTAATTTCCTAAATAAAATTGGCGGAACAAGGTGTAGTTCTCAATATTGCCCATTTGAGTCAGAGATGTAGAAAGAATATAAAGCAATGGGAAAGTGGAGAAAGCAATAACGAAGAGACCAATTAAGTGTTTCCAGCCCACTTGTCTAAACCAGCGAACGATTCCACCACGTTTTGCTTTGTCGTGCTTTAAAGTCTTAACAGTCATGGTTGTCATTGCGTTAGCTCCTCAAGTCCACGAGTACGTTTAAAGCTAAAGTAGGAAATTGAACCGATGATCAAGAAGATCAGTACCGAGAACGCGCTCGCTAAGCCGTAATCAGCTCCCACTGAACGGCTAAACGCGATCCGGTAGACGAAAGTAATCAAGATATCTGTAGCGCCAGCCTCGACTTTAAGGGTTGGGTCTAAGAACGGCCCACCACCCGTGAGTAGATAAATGGCGCCAAAGTTATTGAAGTTATAAGCAAACGATGCGATCAAAAGTGGAGCTAGTGAAACCAAAAGCAATGGCAACTTAATTAACTTAACAATCTTCCATGGTGAAGCACCATCAATTCCGGCTGCTTCAGTTAAGTCATTTGGAATAGCTTGTAGAGCGCCAGTACAGATCAAGAACATATATGGGAAGCCCAGCCACAAGTTAACAAGTAGAACTGCCGCTCGCGCAGCACCTTGTTGCTCAAACCACTGAATCTTATTGTCGCCCATAAAGCCCAAGATCGTGTTATTAATAAAACCATTTTCAGTATTGAGCAAACCTCGCCAAACGTATGCCGATAAAAATGCCGGGAATGCGTATGGCAAGATGAAAATCGCTCGATAAATTCGAAGACCACGAATCCGCTGGTCGTTGAACATCAGCGCAAGAGCAAGTCCCACTACGAAAGTCGAAAATACGGAACCAAAGGCGAACATGAAAGTCCACAAGAGAATTCCGCCCAGTGGGCCACGCAAATCTTTGTCACCAAAGATCTTCTTATAGTTGCCCCAGCCGATTCGTACTTGCCAGCCAATATCGCTAAGAATTTCGCCATCATCTACGTTCTTGAAGTAACCAACTACTTCATCTGCAATAAATTCTTTGTTATCGCTAACTCGAGTCATTACGCGGGTTTCTTCATCGTAAGTAAAGGAGAAGCGATTTTGCTGAGCAAAGAAGGCATCAGCTGTGGCAATAAAGCCATCTTTACCCAGATCTGGCCCAAGTGGAATCTTTAATGTAGTAACACCTGGATCGATTTCAGTGATTTCATCATCTGTTAAAAAGGTAACGCCATCGAGCGCAGTTGGGTAACCAGACTCATCGGTGACTAGACCATCAGCTGCTGTTTGTTCACGCCAAGCATGCTTTGAGTAATCCTCGCCACCCATGAAAACCTTGCTGGTATTTAAATCAAAGGCTAGGAATTGAACTGCTCCATCAGTCGAACGTACTACTTTAATTTCGTATTCAGTTGCGCCTTCAATCGGTTCAACTGCCGATTGCTGAATAGCGTCAAGCGCTTCCACATAGCTTCCATTGTGTGCATCACCGTAGTTAGTAAATGAAATGTAACCACTAAAAATAACTACATAAACCTGGAAAGCTAGTAGTAAAAGAACGCCAGGTGTTAAATATTTGGCTGGAAGTCCGCCTCGGCGTAGATAAATCCAGTTAACAACTATCGTAACTAGGCCGAAGAATATTGCTAATCCGTATTTTTCTTTGCCAATCAGGATCATTAAAACAAAACCAACGCCCGCATCAACTATGCCTAGAATAAAGATTTTGGCTAGCGTGCCACGCAAACTTGGAGTACCACCAGAGTGAAGTTCGAAATTCTTATTTCGCGTTCTCATGGGCAGTTTGCTCCTTCAAAATATCTTTGGGATACCTAAATTATTTGTTTATTCTAAAACTTTTTTACTAGAAAAGTTAGGGGTTCGAAACCATTGCTGGCCTCGAACCCCTAACCCACTATCTCTAGTGAATCGAAGCTAATTAAGCAGCGTCGATTGTGCTCTGAAGAGCCTTCATTGCCTTATCCATGTATCCAGAAACGTCGCCTGCGGCAACCTTTCCTTCAGCAAGGGCCTTCTCAGCTGCACCGATCTTTGTCCAAACGGTATCCATGAATGCGTATGAAGGCATTGGATATGCATTTTGACCAGCAGCACCGAATGCAGCAAGTTGCTTGTCATTTAGCTTTGAAAGTGCATCAGCGTTTGCAGGAATACGCTCTGCACCCTTGATGTTTGAGAACTCTCCTTGGAAGTCAGCAGAACCTACGAAACGTAGAACCTTACCTACGTTAACAGCGTTCTTTGCGCCAGCAACCTTTACTGATTGCCAGTATCCGTATTGACCTGAGAACTGACGAGCAACCTTGCCACCTGCTGATGGGAAAATAGCAACGCCAATTTCATCAGCTGTCATAGCAGCGCCTGTGCAATCCTGCTTTGTGCCATCAGGCAAGATCAACTTAGTTGAAGACTTTGACTTAAGTGATCCCATGATCCATGGACCGGTGATTCCGTATCCACCATTTTGGATATTACAAACCATTTGATCCCAGCCGCCGTCAACGAACTTAGGTCCGTTTGTTGCTAACCAAGCAGCATACTTATCAGCAGCTGAACCTGTGTAACCAACAGTTGTTGACCAACCGCTATTGGTACGTGTGAACATTGAGATACCGAATGATGTTGCAATTGCAGACATGTGATAAGGGTCGTTACCTGTTCCACCGCGTGTGAATGGAAGAGTTACGCCACGTGTTGAAGCAAGTAGTTGCTCCCATGTCATGCCCTTTGGATCTTTTGCCTTGCTCTTGTTATAAACAAGTGCGATGTTTTCAGTGTAGATAGGCATTCCGTAAAGCTTGCCACCAACAGTGAAACCTGACTTCATTTCCTTTGAGAACTTCGTTCCAAGTGAACCAACCACGATTGGAGCAACAGTTCCTGAAGATACAAGTTGACCTGTCCAGTCATGTGCGCCAACCATTAGGTCAGGGCCTTTTCCTTCTGGAACAGCCTTAATGAAATCTGCGCGGCCCTTGTTGTAAACCACGTTGATTGTGATGCCTTGGGACTTAGCCCATTCTTTAATAATTGGAGTCTGCTGATCCTTAGTTGCATCTGCAACGCCAACCCAAATTGTTACAACCTTGGCTGGGTTAACTGCTGCGAATGAAGGAGCAACGATTGCGCCTGAAGCTGCTACGGCAAGAACCAAAGCAGTTGCAAGGCTACGCTTACGTAGAATCATTGTTTGCCTTTCTAACTTTATTTAGAGGGATGATCAAACCCGTTAGGGATTGGCCAGAGTTTATAAGCCGTTATTCGGCGGTTCTAGCCATAACGGGATTTGTATCGAAATCGTTGTAATAAAACGCTGTTACATGGCGGTCATACAGTCACAATTAGAGCCTGACCAGCGCACCTTTTTAAGAGGAAAAAAGCGCGGGCAAACAGGTACTTTTAGGCTCAACCTGCCAGGTACTGCGAAATACAAGGGGAAGAAATGACCTTCAACGATGCCCATCTAAAACCTCACCATGACGGTTCTGAACTTTATGTAAGTTCTGATGCGCCAAAAATAGGTTCAGAAGTAACGCTGCGAGTGCGCGTACCCAATACCTACACTTTCGATATCGGGCTAGTTCGTTATTACATGGATAGCGAATCAACTGTGGCCAAGCTGACCAAAGAGAGCGATGGCGAAGTTGAGTCTTGGTGGTCGGCCAAGATTCCAGTTAAGAATTATGACGTTCAATACCGTTTTCTATTCACGCGTGCCGGCAAATATGAGTGGCTAAATGCTTCAGGTTTATTTGGCCACGATGTTCATACCAATGAAGATTTTCGAATTATCGCTCGCCCGCGCACGACAACATGGTTAAAGAGTTCAGTCTTCTATCAAATTTTCCCAGATCGTTTTGCTAAAGGCGTAGAACGTCCGGCACCTGAATGGGCGCTACCAATGCAATGGGATGCGCTACCACATGGTCATGGCCCAACTACCGGTATTGAGCTTTATGGTGGTGACTTTGAAGGCATTACCGCACACCTAGATCACGTAATTGATTTAGGTGCTAACGGAATTTATTTCACGCCATTTTTTCCATCGAAATCAAATCACCGCTACGACGCAACTTCATTCGACAAAATTGATCCGCTGCTAGGTGGCGATAAGGCTTTTTTCGAATTTATGAAAGCTGCCAAGAAAGCAAAGATCAAAGTATTAGGTGACATCACTACAAATCACTGCAGCAATGAACATCCTTGGTTTTTAACTGGCCAGAAGAGTAAGAGCTCAAAAGAGAACAAGTTCTTCTACTGGGATAAGAAATCAATGTTTGGCTATGCAACTTTCTATGCTGTTCGACAAATGCCAAAGTTGAATTTTGCTTCAACTGAATTACGTAAGCGTTTTTACGAAGCAAAGAACTCAGTTATTCAAAAGTGGCTTTCGCCCAAATATGACCTAGATGGCTGGCGTATCGATGTCGGCAATCAAACTGGGCGTTATCGCGAAGCTGATATCCATGATGAAGTTATGCGTGATATTCGCACTGCCATGGACAAAATAAAGCCAAATACTTGGCTCGTAGCAGAGAACGCCGATATGTGGCCGACTGATCTAAATGGCACCGGCTGGGATGGCACCATGAATTACAACGGATTCATGCGACCACTTTGGGCTTGGTTTAATCACAACCCAAATCTTGAGTCAGGTGGATTCCATGGTTTGCCAATTGCGATCCCAAAAACAACTGGTGCGCAATTTGTTAAAGCAATGACGGTGTTTAATTCTTCAATTCCATGGCGCAATCTAATTGACAGCATGACGCTGCTTGATTCGCATGACACTGCTCGCATGCGCAATGTTGTTGGCGGCGATAAGGAAAAGCACATGGCAGCCATGGGTCTATTGCTTACTTATCCAGGTGTTCCATCTATTTATGCTGGCGATGAAATTGGAATCGAAGGTGCTTGGGGCGAAGATGGTCGTCGCACCATGACTTGGGATGATGCCCATAATTGGGATCACAACTTCTTGAATTCGGTTAAAGAACTTGTAAAACTTCGTCGTACTGCGCCTGCGCTTATCGAAGGCGGCCTTCGTTGGATTGATGTGCAAGATGATCACCTTTTATTCTTGCGCGAAGCAACTGATCAGAATTTATTGATTTTGATCGCTCGTGATAAAACTAAAGTTGATGTGGACCTAAGTAAATATGGTTACTCAATTATCGGAACTCATTTTGGACCAACTGCAGGCGGTTCGCGCTTGAAGCTGAAGTCCAAGAATGGCTTGGCCGGAGTTTGGGAAGTTGCTTAATGAAAAAAGTTATCGCTCTATTCACTATTGCAGCGTTGGGAATTTCTGCCGCCGGTAGTTCGGCTGCTCAGAACATCGCAGCGCTAGCAACAAATATTGCGCGTGGTGCGCAGAGCGATGAATCTGCTTATTTTGTTATGACTGATCGTTACGCAAATGGCGACACGACTAATGACAATGGCGGTGTTAAAGCTGGTGCATTTGACAGTGGTTTCGAACCATCGGATTACGGCATGTTCCACGGGGGCGATTTCAAAGGCATCACAAATAGCCTGGATCGCCTTAAAAAGCTTGGCTTTACCTCGATTTGGGTGACTCCACCAGTTAAACAACTAACCATGCAAGGAAACTCAGCCGCCTATCACGGCTACTGGGGCTTAGATTTCACAACCGTTGATCCGCACTTAGGCAGCGAGTATGACTTTAAAGAACTTGTTGTAAAAGCTCACGCGATTGGCATGAAAGTCAT